>NZ_QAIU01000443.1:10948-14795 GCF_003061205.1 Pseudomonas sp. HMWF006 | reverse complement strand
GTACAGCGGGAACAGTTCGTCGGCAATATTGTTGCGCCCGGCATTGTCGCGCGAGGCTTCCAGCGCCTGTACGTCGATGTCGGTGCCGACGGCTTCTTTGGCGCCAAGCAGCAGGGCGGCAATCGCCAGAATTCCCGAACCGCAACCGAAGTCGAGCACGTTGCAGTCTTTCAGGTCCTGGCCGTCGAGCCATTCCAGGCACAGCGCGGTGGTCGGGTGTGTGCCCGTGCCGAACGCCAGGCCCGGGTCCAATAGCAGATTGACCGCGTCAGGTTCCGGCGCCGCGTGCCAGCTCGGCACGATCCACAGGCGCTGGCCGAAACGCATCGGCTGGAAACCGTCCATCCAGCTGCGTTCCCAGTCCTGGTCTTCGATGACTTCGCTGTGGTGCTCGGGCAGCGGGCTGCCGGTCAGCAGTTCCAGGTGCGCCAGTACCGGTTCAGGCTCGGTGCCGCCTTCGAACAGCGCCAGCAGGTGCGTGTGCGCCCACAGCGGGGTGGTGTTGAGTTCCGGCTCGAAGATCGGCTGATCTTCGGCGTCCATGAAGGTCACCGACACGGCGCCCACTTCAAGGAAAGCGTCTTCGTAGGTTTCGGCTTGTTCCGGGCTGATGGCGAGGCGTACTTGCAGCCAAGGCATGGCGGGCACCTTTGAAAAAATATTGATTGCAGCCTAGCGGCCAGCGAGAAGCGCGCAAGTTTACGCGAGCGCGCGCCGTTTGTGGGAGAGACTTGAAACGCCATTCCCTTGTCGGCGTGAGCCTGCAGGGGGGTATGTAATCTGCAGAAACAACAAAGCCGCCCGAAGGCGGCTCTGTCTGGTGCGGGCTGAAGCTTAGTGCTTCTCGCCAGCCAGCTTGTGCTCGAGGTAGTGAATGTTCACGCCCCCTTTGCAGAAGCCTTCGTCGCGGGTCAGATCGCGGTGCAGCGGGATGTTGGTCTTGATCCCGTCAACCACGATTTCGTCCAGGGCATTGCGCATGCGTGCCATGGCTTCGTCGCGGGTGGCGCCGTAAGTGATCAGCTTGCCGATCAGCGAGTCGTAGTTCGGCGGAACGGCATAGCCACTGTACAGGTGCGAATCGACGCGAACGCCGTTGCCGCCCGGGGCGTGGAAATGCTTGACCGTGCCCGGGCTCGGCATGAAGGTTTTCGGGTCTTCAGCGTTGATCCGGCACTCCAGCGAGTGACCGCGGATAACCACGTCATCCTGGGTGAACGACAGCTTGTTGCCAGCGGCGATGCTGAGCATCTCCTTGACGATGTCGATACCGGTGACCATCTCCGAAACCGGGTGCTCCACCTGAACACGGGTGTTCATTTCGATGAAGTAGAAACGACCGTTCTCGTAGAGGAACTCGAAGGTGCCGGCGCCACGGTAACCGATGTCGATGCACGCCTTGACGCAACGAGCCAGTACTTCCTGGCGCGCTTGCTCGTCGATGCCCGGTGCCGGCGCTTCTTCGAGAACCTTCTGGTGACGACGCTGCAGCGAGCAGTCACGGTCGCCCAGATGGATGGCGTGGCCCTGGCCGTCGGACAGTACCTGCACTTCGACGTGACGTGGATTGGTGAGGAATTTTTCCAGATAGACCATTGGGTTGCCGAACGCCGCGCCAGCTTCGGAGCGGGTCAGTTTCGCCGAGGCGATCAGGTCTTCTTCCTTGTGCACCACGCGCATGCCGCGACCACCGCCGCCGCCAGCGGCCTTGATGATCACCGGGTAGCCGACTTCACGACCGATGCGCAATGCCGTTTCTTCGTCTTCCGGCAGCGGGCCGTCGGAACCTGGAACGGTCGGTACGCCAGCTTCGATCATCGCGTGCTTGGCCGATACCTTGTCGCCCATCAGGCGAATGGTGTCGGCTTTCGGGCCGATGAAGGCGAAGCCGGAGTTCTCGACTTGCTCGGCAAAATCGGCGTTTTCCGCGAGGAAACCGTAGCCTGGGTGAATGGCGGTAGCGCCAGTCACTTCAGCGGCAGCGATGATGGCCGGGATGTGCAGGTAGGACTGAGCGGCAGACGCCGGGCCGATGCAGACGGATTCGTCTGCCAGGCCCAGGTGCATCAGCTCTTTGTCGGCCTTGGAGTAAACGGCGACGGTCTTGATGCCCATCTCTTTGCAGGCACGCAGAATCCGCAGGGCGATCTCACCGCGGTTAGCGATCAGAACTTTTTCCAACTTCGCAGTCATCAAAGGCTCTCCGCAGTTCAAACGATGGTGAACAGCGGTTGGTCGTACTCAACCGGCTGGCCGTCTTCGACGAGGATGGATTCGATCACACCGCTGGTTTCAGCTTCGATGTGGTTCATCATCTTCATGGCTTCGACGATGCACAGGGTGTCGCCTTTCTTCACGGTCTGGCCGACTTCAACGAAGGACGGCGAGGTTGGCGAAGATTTGCGATAGAAGGTGCCGACCATCGGCGAACGGGCAACAGTGCCGTTCAGCGCTGGCGCAGCAGCGGCAGCCGGGGCTGCGGCAGCAACCGGAGCAGCAGCGGCGGCAGGTGCAGCGGCCGGTGCTTGCATCGGAGCCGGCGCGTAGTACTGCTGAGCCGGGGTCTTGCTGTGACGGCTGATGCGTACGGACTCTTCGCCTTCCTTGATCTCGAGCTCGTCGATGCCGGACTCTTCCAGCAATTCGATCAATTTCTTAACTTTACGGATATCCATGAATCATCAACTCCCAAGGGTCGGTCAGGGGCGTTTAACGCTTGTAGTTCAAGCCGTTGCCTGTGTTTCAAGCTGTTCTAGCGCAGCCTCCAGGGCCAGTCGGTAACCGCTGGCGCCAAGGCCGCAGATCACTCCCACCGCTACATCGGAGAAGTAAGAGTGATGGCGGAAAGGTTCGCGTTTGTGCACGTTGGACAAATGCACTTCGATGAATGGGATGCTCACTCCCAGCAGCGCGTCACGTAATGCAACACTTGTATGTGTAAAAGCTGCTGGATTGATCAGAATGAAATCGACGCCTTCGCCGCGTGCGGCGTGGATGCGGTCGATCAATTCGTACTCGGCATTGCTTTGCAGATACTGCAGATGATGGCCGGCTTCACGGGCGCGGCGTTCCAGATCCTGATTGATCTGCGCCAGCGTCGTGGAACCGTAGGTGCCGGGTTCGCGGGTGCCGAGCAGGTTCAGGTTGGGGCCGTGCAGGACCAGTAAGGTTGCCATCTGCGTTGTCCTTGTTATGAATGAGCAGTCGTCAGAACCCGGCGACTATGCCGCAAAGACTTTATGACTGTCCAGTTCTATGCAATAGCCAGCACGATGGCCGATGTTTGCGCGAAATATGTGACCAAGTGATTTGATTCGGTCACTTGTGGTGTCTGGACTGACACCTTCGCGAGCAAGCTCGCTCCCACAGGGGTATGCATTCCAATGTGGGAGCGAGCTTGCTCGCGAAGGCAATTTGTCAGACGCGAAACGCCTGTACGGCGGTGTGCAGTTGCCCGCCCAATACCAGCAGGTTCTCGCCCTGTTCCCGACCTTCGCCGATGCGCAGCAGGTTATCCCCGCCCAATTGATGAATCCGCTCGCTGTGATCGCGAATCTCGCTGACCGCGCCGCTCTGCTGGGCGGTGACATCGGCGATGCGGATCGCGGTGTCGGAAATGGTCTGGATCGCCCCGACGATTTTATCCAGCGCACCATCCGCCGCTTGCGCCTGATTGGCCGTGGCCTCGGCGTGTTCGACCTGCGCGCGCATGCCTTCGACCGATTGCCGGGCGGCGGTTTGCAGGCCGGCGATCAGCGTTTGAATTTCCGCCGTCGCCCCAGCGGTACGCTGCGCCAGCGAACGGACCTCCTCGGCCACCACGGCAAACCCGCGACCCATTTCCCCG
>NZ_QAIU01000443.1:1753-10938 GCF_003061205.1 Pseudomonas sp. HMWF006 | reverse complement strand
GCACGGGCCGCTTCAATCGCCGCGTTCAGCGCCAGCAGGTTGGTCTGGTCGGCAATCGAGCGGATCACCGTCAGCACACCGCCGATGGTTGCCGACTCTTCGGCCAGGTGTTCGATCATCTGCGCGTTACCCTGGACTTCACCTACCAGCGCGTGCAATCCGGTCAGGCTTTGCCCGATAACCGTCTGGCCGTGCTCAACGGCAATCCCGGCATGGCGGCTGGCATCCGCAGCCTGGCGTGCATCGCCAGCGACTTGTTGAATGGTCGCTTCGAGCTCACTGAGGGAGTCGCGGATCAGCGCGGTGTCACCGGCCTGATGCTCGGCGCCGCTGTGCAAGTCGTTGCTCAGTTCGGCGAGGGTACGGCTGCTGCCGGCGACTTGTTCGGCGTTGCCGCGAATCGTCCCGACCAGGTCCACCAGATAGGCGCGCAGCCGATTGAGCGACGCTTCGATGTCGTGCAGTTCGCGGTTGGTCTTGCCCAGACGAATGTCGCGACTGAAATCGCCTTCGGCCCAGGTCGACAGGGCCGGGGCGAGGTTGGTCAGGGTGCGCGAAAGGCGTCGCTGCAGCGTGTCGATCAACAGCGCGATCAGCAGAATCAGGCCGATCATCACGCCTTGCATCAGGCGCACTTCGCTCTGGATCTGCCCGTGCTGGGCACGTACCACTGGCTCCAGCCCGGCAATGGCTTGTTGGACGGCGGCGATTTTCAGGTGGGTCGCGGTGCTCAGGTCGGTGCGCTTCTGGATCTGCTCGCGGGTGCGCGCAAGCTCCGCCGGATAGCGGCCGAGCAGGCTGTTGAGTTCGCGTTTGAGGCCGACGCCGGCGTCTTCGGCGACGGTTTTTTCTGTGCTTTCGATACCCATCATCGCGGCGAAGTCATCGCTGCCGGATTCGTTTTTGGCGACCACGCCCAGCAGGGGCAGGGCATCAAGGGCCTGGGCCTGGGTGCGGATGTTGCTGACTTCACGCTCGACATCGGCGGCCAGCTCACTGCGCCCGCTGCTGACCAGTTTGTCCCGCGCCAGTGACAGTTTGCCCAAGTGCTGCGACGCGGCCAGCAGGGGTGTCAGATAAGTCGCATCGCCGTTGGCATAAGTGTTGAGCTGGTCGAGGCTGGCGCTCAACTCGCGCTCGGCCTGCAACAGCAGGGCCTGCGGATCACCGGCCAGTTTGCCGGCGGCGAGCAGGTCGGTTTTGCTGAATTCTTCCAGGCTCGACAGGCTCGGGCGCAAGGTGTCGGCCAGCGCCGGCGGCAGTTCGCCGAGTTCTTTCTGCAAACCTTCGATGGCCTGACTGGCGCTGCTCAGGCGCAGGGCATCACCGCTGGCCAGGTAATCCTCGACGTTGCGCGCCACGTCATTCTGAAATTGCTGCGACAGCCCCAGGTAGCGCTCCATCAACAGATACGGGCGTTCCAGGGCTTTTTGCGACCACCATAACGTGGCACCCAGGGCCACGCACACGGCGACCAGCAGCAGAGTATTGAGATTGGTGAGCAACTTCAGGCGCATGACGGCTACCAACGGCAGAATGGTAAGCGCCTGAATTTATTGCGTTTCTATTACAGGGTTATGACCGAATCAGTGGATTCAGATGAAAAAGTGGCACTTTGCTTTGACTCCCGCGCGGTCTGCACCCGATTGCGTCCGCCATCCTTGGCGCGGTACAGCGCCTCGTCGGCCTGGCTGGCCATCATCAGGCTGTCGGAGTCATCACTCATCTCCACCACACCGGCGCTGAAGGTGCACCACAAATCCTGCGGCTGGGCCGGGTAGTGGATTTCGGCAAAACGCTGGCGGATTTCGTCGAGCACTTTGTGCGCAGCTTCGATGTCGGTGTCGGGCATTACGATGGCGAACTCTTCGCCGCCGTAACGGCCAATGAAGTCGGTCTTGCGTAACCGCTGCTTGAGGAACAGTGCCAGGCTTTTGATCACCCGGTCGCCCATCGGGTGGCCGTGGCTGTCGTTGACCCGTTTGAAGTGGTCAATGTCGAGCATGGCAAAGCTCAATGGCTTGTTCTCGCGGCGGGCGCGGAACGAGCAGTCTTCGAGCAACTGCAGAATATGCGTGTGGTTGTACAGGCCGGTGAGGCTGTCGCGGACCATCCGTGCTTTCAGATTGCGGGCGCGGGCGGCGCGGTTGCGCACGGTGGTGATCAGGTGTCGCGGCTTGATCGGTTTGGTCAGGAAGTCGTCGCCGCCCTCGCTCATGGCGTCGAGTTGCTTGTCCAGATCGTCTTCGGCCGACAGGTAAATGATCGGCACGCTGACATAGCGATCGTTGTGACGAATCACTTTGGCCAGCTCGGTGCCGGTGCAGGCCGGCATGTACATGTCGAGGATGATCAGATCCGGCTGGAAATCCGCCAGTTCGGCCATCGCCTGAATCGGTTCGATCAGGGTGCGCGTGACGATCCCGGCACTGTTGAGCAGGCGCTCGGTGTGCAGGGCCTGAGCGCGCGAGTCGTCGATGATCAGCACCTTATAAGGTTCGTACTGGGCGACGCAGGTCAGCACCTCGATCTTCTCCAGCAGGCTCGACGCTTCGAGGGTGCCGGTGAGGAATTCCTGGCCACCGGCGCGCACGGCGGCAAGGCGGGTCGGCGTATCGGTTTCGTGCAGGCTGAAGAACAATAAAGGCAGCGGTTGCTCCAGACCGACCTGAGCTTCGGCGGCGAGTTTCAGGCCGACGCCGGCGCCGCTGAAGTCCACGTCCATCACAATCGCCGCTGGCAAACGCTCGACCATCGAAGAGCGAAACGCCGCAACACTGTCCAGCGCCTGCGCGCTCAGACCGAAAAACTCCAGTTGCTTGGCCAGCCGCTCGGCGCGGTCGTGGTCTTGCAGCATCACGTAGATCGGTTTGCGCAGCGGCGGCAGAAAGGTCTGGTCGAGTTGATCGCCGTGGCGCAGGCCGGTGCGCGACAGGCGCTGCATCAGGCGATTGAGGTCGGTGATCAGGCCGCTGCTCAGGCGCCCGCGATTGGCATCCACCGCTTCCAGCGACTGGCTGATGTGGTGCGCGAGCTGGGTATGTTCAGGCTGCTCGAAACGCTCGGCAAAACGCAGCAGGCGCAGGTTAGCCTCGCTCAGCTCGGCGAGGTCGACGGTGGACCATTCGCTGCGTTGCAGGCGCTGCCATATCTCAAGAATCTGACGTGCCTGATGAATTACCCGCTGGGCAAAGTGGTGCTTGAGACGCTCACGGCTGGGGTCTTCTGGCTCGGTCATATCCTGACTACTAGTTAGGCTGCATGCTGAGATCGACTGGTGGCTCTATGCTAGCACCTCTTTTCCCTTAGACGAGTGTCGCACGTCAATAATCTGCAATGGGACGCCATTCAGTTTCTGACCGAGTGGTTTTATTTTCGACCTGCACGTCGTTCAGGCCCCTGCCGGCAGGGCGCTTGCTCTGCGGTTGGCGGCGATTCGGGACGGCGTTTCCGGTTTGGCGCACAGCCGCACGAGGAATGTGCCTTGCCGGTGTTTGCAGTGCCCTGGGCCGTGTGGGTAGGGGAACTGCCCTCAGGGATTCCCCTATATCTGACAGAGGCGACATCCGCTCACGCAATTTGCGGCTTATCTATACTCGCGGGTGCCCGGCCCCGGCACGTTGTTGTATGGTTGTGGTCGAACTGTTGAACCCAAGTAATTGAAAGGATATCGCCATGCTGGACTGGAAAAACCGCGCGGGCAGCGCGCCTGAACGTGCCGCCGAGCCCAAGTCGGCCACCCGCAGCTACGTCGGCGGGCTGTTGTTCAGCCGTGCGCTGGCCACTCTGGTCGGCATTTATCTGTTGGTGACCATTGGCCTGGGCTGGTATTGGAGTCAGGAGCCGGCACTGTTTCCTGTGGCGCAAAACGCTCAGGTAGCGGCCGAGAAAGAAGGCAAGCAGATGGTGATCGGCTACACCACCGTCGAAACCCTGAAGACCGTTGCCGGCACCTTGCTCAACAAGCCGGGCGGCTACATTTCCAACGACCGCTTCCCGCCGGGCCTGTGGATGGACAACACACCGAGCTGGGAATATGGCGTGCTGGTGCAGGTGCGCGACCTGACCCGTGCCCTGCGCAAAGACTTTGCCCGTTCGCAGTCGCAGTCGGCTGAAGATGCCGATCTGGCCAAGGCCGAGCCGCGTTTCAACTTCGACAACAAGAGCTGGATCCTGCCGTCGAGTGAGTCGGAGTATCAGGAAGGTATCAAGTCCCTGAGCCGCTATCAGGCGCGCCTGTCCGATCCGACCCAGAAAAACGCGCTGTTCTATGCCCGCGCCGACAACCTGAACAACTGGCTCGGCGATGTCGGCACCCGCTTGGGGTCGCTGTCGCAACGCCTGTCGGCCAGCGTCGGCCGGGTCAAACTCAACACTGCGCTGAAAACCGAAGTCCCGGCCATCGGTGAAGTGCCGCAGGTTGACGAGGAGGTCGTCGAGACTCCGTGGATGCAGATCGACAACGTGTTCTACGAGGCGCGCGGTCAGGCCTGGGCCCTGTCGCACCTGCTGCGTGCGATCGAAGTCGACTTCGCCGACGTCCTGGCGAAGAAGAACGCCACGGTCAGCGTGCGCCAGATCATCCGTGAGCTGGAAGCCTCGCAGGAACCGGTCTGGAGTCCTATGATTCTCAATGGCAGCGGCTTCGGCGTGCTGGCCAACCACTCGCTGGTCATGGCCAACTATATTTCCCGGGCCAACGCTGCCGTCATCGACCTGCGTCAATTGCTCAATCAGGGCTGATTCATGAGTCAGAACGCCAAAGAGGCGGCCCATCGCGCCGCCTCGGATGCCGAACAGATCGCCTGGGTCGACGAACAGGACAACCTGCTCGGCGCCCTGGTGCGGGCCGACTTGCGCGAGCGCGGGCTGATCGGCCGGGGCACCTACATCATGTTGTTCAATTCCGCCGGCGACCTTTGCGTGCACCGTCGCACGTTGAGTAAAGCCATCTATCCCGGCTACTGGGACGTGGCGGCAGGCGGTATGGTGCAGGCGGACGAGAGCTACGCCGAATCGGCGGCCCGCGAGCTGGAAGAGGAACTGGGCGTGAGCGGGGTTGAACTCACCGCCCATGACCATTTCTTCTTCGAGGACACCGACAACCGTCTCTGGTGTTCGGCATTTTCCGCCGTGTGGGATGGCCCGCTGAAGCTTCAGCCGGAAGAAGTGCTGGAAGCACGCTTCATTCCGGTCGAACAAGTTATGCGCGAAATCGAGCAGAAGCCTTACTGCCCGGACTCTCTGGCGGCTTTGCGACGCTATTTGAAAGCGCAGCAAAGCGACGTCGCAAAGAACTCATAAATTGGCGCCGATTGGCACTTAGCAATCGGGAATTTTGCCGTTACACTGCGCGACCTTTTCAAGCTGCACCGCGATTGCTTTTTGTAGGAGCTGCCGCAGGCTGCGATCTTTTGATTTTTTGTTTTGGCGTCGAAATCAAAAGATCGCAGCCTCGTTTCATTCGACAGCTCCGACATCTGGCGTTTTACCGATGCAGTAGCGCTGCCCCTGCCTGAGTGGGGCTTCGCGGTCGATAACCTTGCCCAAGGTTGCGATCAGTCTTTGTCCTCCGAAGAGGATTGCCGGTGGCCAAAAAAGCCGCATCCTTCGCCGCCCTGGGCGGTCTGGTATTTTCCACCGACGCAGGTCGTCATTGCCCGGAATGCAGTAAGCCGGTGGACGCCTGTATCTGCAAACAAACCGTGATCCCGGCCGGGGACGGCATTGCCCGCGTGCGTCGCGAGAGCAAGGGCCGTGGCGGCAAGACGGTGACCACCATCACCGGCGTGCCACTGGCCGAAGACGCGCTCAAAGAGCTGGCGACAACGTTGAAGAAACGTTGTGGCACCGGCGGGGCGTTGAAGGACGGGGTCATCGAAATCCAGGGCGATCATGTCGAGCTACTCTTGGCCGAGTTGATCAAGCACGGTTTCAAGGCGAAGAAGTCCGGCGGCTAGCAGCCTCTGTGAAAACCACCTGCGGCTTGATCCGGTTCTGCAATGTTCAGCGCCGGCGTCGTCTCCATGGTTTTCACAGAGCCTGTTCATACCGGTTTCTAAACTACACGCGGTCAGTGCGGTCTACCGCCGCGCTGACGAATCGTCATTTTCATTCTTTAGACTGCGCCGGCCTGCGATCAGGCGACGCACTATGACTTCTTTATAGGGGACTTCGATGTCCGTACGACGCACACGTAAAGACGATGGCAGCCAATGGACAGTTGCGGACAGCCGCAGTGTTTACGGGATTCGCCATTGGGGGGCCGGGTATTTCGCGATCAATGACGCCGGTCGCGTCGAAGTTCGTCCGAACGGCCCGAGCAGCTCGCCTATCGACCTGTTCGAACAAGTCGATCAACTGCGCAAGAGCGGTTTGTCCTTGCCGTTGCTGGTTCGTTTCCCCGACATCCTGCAAGACCGCGTCCGTCAGTTGACCGGTGCCTTCGACTCGAACATCGAGCGCCTGGAGTACCAGAGCAAGTACACCGCGCTGTACCCGATCAAGGTCAACCAGCAAGAAGCGGTAATCGAGAACATCATCGCCACCCAGAACGTTTCCATCGGTCTGGAAGCCGGCTCCAAGCCAGAGCTGCTGGCGGTGCTGGCACTGGCGCCGAAGGGCGGCACCATCGTCTGCAACGGTTACAAGGACCGCGAGTTCATCCGTCTGGCGCTGATGGGCCAGAAGCTCGGCCACAACGTGTTCATCGTGATCGAGAAAGAATCCGAAGTCGGCCTGGTGATCGAAGAAGCCGCTTCGCTGAAGGTCAAGCCACAGGTCGGCCTGCGCGTGCGCCTGTCGTCGCTGGCCTCGTCGAAGTGGGCGGACACCGGTGGCGAGAAATCCAAATTCGGTCTGTCTGCAGCACAACTGCTGTCGGTGGTTGAGCGTTTCCGCGCGGCTGGCCTGGATCAGGGCATTCGCCTGTTGCACTTCCACATGGGCTCGCAGATCGCCAACCTGGCTGACTACCAGCACGGCTTCAAGGAAGCGATCCGTTACTACGGCGAGTTGCGCAACCTTGGCCTGCCGGTCGATCACATCGACGTCGGCGGCGGTCTGGGTGTCGACTACGACGGTACCCACTCGCGCAATGCCAGTTCGATCAACTACGACATGGACGACTACGCCGGTGTCGTGGTCGGCATGCTCAAGGAATTCTGCGACGCGCAGAGCCTGCCGCATCCGCACATCTTCTCCGAAAGCGGCCGCTCGCTGACCGCGCACCACGCGATGCTGGTGGTGCAGGTGACCGACGTCGAGAAACACAACGACGAAATCCCGCTGATCGAAAACAAGGAAAACCTGCCGGAAACCGTGCAGTGGCTGGTCGACCTGCTCGGCCCGACCGACATCGAAATGGTCACCGAAACCTACTGGCGCGCCACCCACTACATGAGCGACGTGGCGTCGCAGTACGCCGATGGCAAGCTGACCCTGGCCGAGAAAGCCCTGGCCGAGCAATGCTACTTCGCCGTGTGCCGCCGCCTGCACAACTCGCTGAAGGCACGTCAGCGTTCGCACCGTCAGGTGCTCGACGAGCTCAATGACAAGCTGGCCGACAAGTACATCTGCAACTTCTCGGTGTTCCAGAGCCTGCCGGACACCTGGGCTATCGACCAGGTCCTGCCGATCATCCCGCTGCATCGTCTGGATGAAGAGCCGCTGCGTCGTGCGGTCCTGCAGGACCTGACGTGCGACTCCGACGGCAAGATCAACCAGTACGTCGACGAGCAGAGCATCGAGACCAGCCTGCCGGTGCACGGTTTGAATGAAGGTGAAGATTACCTGCTGGGCGTGTTCCTGGTCGGCGCCTATCAGGAAATCCTCGGCGACATGCACAACCTGTTCGGTGACACCGATTCGGTGAACATCTATCAGAACGCCGATGGCAGCGTGTACCACGCCGGTATCGAAACCCACGACACCATCGAAGACATGCTGCGTTACGTGCACTTGTCGCCGGAAGAACTGATGACTCACTACCGCGACAAGTGCGCCAGTGCCCGCATCAGTGCCAGCGAACGCACGCAGTTCCTCGATGCCTTGCGCCTGGGCCTGACCCGCTCCTCCTACCTGTCTTCCTGAGGCCAGGTTGCCCGCTCACCGGGTTGTCTGAAGTTTTTCCGCTTACAGCGGAAACTTCAGATGATCCGGTGGGACATTTCTCCAAATCCGCGCGAAAAACCTGGCTACCTCAGCCAGCAAAGTCATCTGGTCTGCTTTTCGCGTAGGTCATTTCCTAAGTTGAACTTCGGCACTCTACTCGGCCATGGCTCTCGGCGAGAATCCCCGACCGCCCCTCCTGTAGAGATCCGCCTATGTTCGATCCAGTCAACGAGCCGTCCTTTCGTCTCGATGTAGCGGGTCTGTCCGACCCCTTCGAAGTCCTGGCCTTTACCGGAAGTGAGGGCATCAGCGAGCCCTTTGCCTTTGACATCGACCTGTTGATCGCTGACCCGCACCTGGACCTTGCCGGTCTGTTGTACCGCTGCGCCTTCCTGCAGTTCGGCCCATTGCGCGCAGGCCTGAATGGTCAGTTGCTGCGTGTGGTCCAGTACGAGCACGGCGAGGGGTTGCGGTTATGTCGTGTTTCGCTGGGACCGAAGTTGAGTTGTCTGGCGCTGCGTTTCAGTCAACGGATTTTCAGCGGCCGTTCGGTGCCGCAGATTTTGATGCAGGTCCTCAAGGAGCATGGAATTGTCGGTGCACAATGCCGGTTTGACCTGCATGGCGACTATCCGCCACGCGCCTTTTGCACTCAGTACCGCGAGTCTGATCTGCAATTTGTCCAGCGTCTGTGCGCGCAGGCGCACATCCACTACTACTTCGAGCATGGGCGTGACGGGCATTGCCTGGTCTTCGGCGATGACCCCGGGCAATTGCCCGGAGCTGGCGCGGCGTCCTTCGGTCACCTCGGCAAATCGCCGGCAGTACGTCGCTGGCAACTGCAGGCGGGCACACGAGCCGGCGGCGAGACTGCCCCGGCGTTGCGCACGGCTGAGGGGCAATCGGATCTGTCGGCCCTGCGCAGCGGGCAGTGGCTGTCGCTGCACGGCCATCCCTTTGCCGAGTGCAACCGGCACTGGCTGCTGAGCCGGATCGAACATCGCGCCGATACTGGCGCTGAACCGCCCTACAGCAATCGCATCGCGGGCGTCGCGCAAATGCTGGCGCCTGCC
>NZ_QAIU01000443.1:0-1743 GCF_003061205.1 Pseudomonas sp. HMWF006 | reverse complement strand
GCTCAGGCCGCCGATGCACAGTCTGCAACGGGCCTGGGTGGTGTCGGTTGACGAGCCGCGCCCGGATCATTCGCGACCGGTGGCGGTGCAGTTCGACTGGCTCTATCAAGGCGAAGGTGCCGCCGCGAGCCATTGCTGGCTGCCGCTCGCCCCGTCGCTGAACGCGACCTCGCTGGCGACCCTGCGTGAAGGTGTCGAGGTGGTGGTGAGTTTTCTTGAGGGCGACCCGGATCAACCCGTGATCAGCGGGGTATTGCTGGAACCGGCACTTGCCGACGACAACGAAGAAGACGAGCCGGTTTTTGCTGACGAACTGCCCAGTGCCGGGTTTGCGCAATGGCTGAAGTCGGCGGAACCGATGTTGCTGTTGTGTCTGGTGCCCGGTGGTGGCAGTTACCAGCATTGTCCGGCGTCGGTGTGCAGCTGTCGGTTGCTCGCTTCGCTGGACCAGAGCGGCGCACCATGAGCGGCGCGGCGCTTGAGCCACCTGCGCGGTGGTTGCTGCTCGACGGTCCCGACGCGCCCCGTGCCCTGGCGGTATTGCGCCAGAGCTTCGTCGCGGTGCGCCGCTGGCAATTATTCGAGGGCACCGAGTTTCAACCGGTCAGCGACGTGGGCCCGGTGTTGGTCGACTTACAGGCTCAAAGCGCGTTGGCAGCGTTGTGTCACCACGATCCGTTTACCTGGCGCGGGCTGCTGCTCGACTCAGATGCCTCGGAACAGCTGCTGTTGAGTCACCTGCGGCGCATGCTGACGGTTTCGTTCGGCCGCAATCACCGGGCCTTGCTCGGCTATTACAACCGCCAGACCGCGAGCTATTTCTTCGACGCCTGCGATGCCGCCGAGCTGAGTCGCTGGCTGGGGCCGATCCGCCGGTTGCGCTGGTTCGGCGGCACCTGGCCCGATCGGGCGATCGGCAGTCAAGGCTGGCAGCAATTGCGCAATCCGCAGTGGCCGGTCGAACCCTTGGGGATCGAACAAAGCCTCACGTATCGTCAGCGCGAGCGGTTGCAGACGTGCCTGCTGGAACAGCACATCTGGCGCTGGAGCCAAGCGATGGGAACCGATTACGTGTGCATGGCCTCCCATGTTCAGCAAGGTCTGGCCCTGGGTTTCAGCGAACGGACGGTGCTGGATGCCTGGTTGTGGCTACGCTTGCAGCATCCCCGGGCGGAACTGCCAGACTTTCCGCGCGCGCTGACCGCGCAGGAGCGGCTCGACCATGTGCGGCGGTACTGGCAGAAAGATCAATCGTGAGGTAAGGCGTCCATGGCAAATCCTTCGCGGCAGTGGTTCGGCACAGTCCTCGGCGGGCTCCTGCTGATGGTGCTGACAGGGTGTTCACCGGTCAAACTGCTGAATGCGCTGACCCCCGAAGACACCTTCCACCGAACCGCCGGCATTGCCTATGGCGTCGATCCACAGCAGAAACTCGACGTGTACATGCCACGCCAGCCACTGGAAGGGGCGCCGGTGGTGGTGTTTTTCTACGGCGGCAGCTGGAACAGCGGCGATCGTGGCGATTACGCCTTTGTCGGCGAGGCCCTGGCGTCGCGGGGAATCGTCGCGGTGCTGGCGGATTATCGGCTGTACCCGCAAGTGCGTTATCCGCTGTTTCTCGAGGACTCGGCGCAGGCGGTGGCCTGGACCCGGGCACACATACGCGCGTTCTCCGGCAACCCGCAGCGCCTGGACCTGATGGGCCACAGTTCCGGGGCCTACAACGCGGCGATGCTGGCGCTG
>NZ_QAIU01000442.1:0-1710 GCF_003061205.1 Pseudomonas sp. HMWF006 | reverse complement strand
GCTCGACAACGCCCTGCGTCATACGCCGCAGGACTGTGCAGTCGAACTGAGCCTGGAAACTATCGGCAACCGTGTGCGCTTTGTCGTGCGCGACCATGGCCCGGGCATCCCCCCGGACGATTTGCAGCATTTGACCCAACGCTTCTGGCGCAACGGCCAGAGCACCGGTTGCGGCCTCGGTCTGGCGATCGTTCAGGCAATCGTTCAGCGTTGCGACTGCGCGCTGCACTTCGACAGCCGCCCGGACGGCTTGCGCGTGGAGTTGACCATGCCGTTGCAAGCCGTCTGAGTTCACCCCGTCAGCTCTGTGTATTGGCACATCAAATGTAACTTCTCTCCATTAGTCATCCGGCCGCTGCGGGGTTAAGGTCGCTGCAGCTTTGACTCAATGGATTGAGGGGATCGCGCCATGGAAGCACCCATCTGTATTCGTCCGGCCACCCTGGCCGACACCGGCATTATCAGCCGCATCATCGAACGTTCGATCCGCATCGGTTGTGCACTCGACCACCGCAACAATCCCCGGCAAGTCGATGCCTGGGTCCGCCAGCAGTCCGCCGGACACCTCTGTACGTGGCTCGCCGATGCACGTTTCTACCTCAACCTCGCCCTGTTGCGGGACAAACCGGTGGGGGTCGGCATGGCCCTGGCCAGTGGCGACATCACCCTGTGCTACGTGCAGCCGGAGTGCTTCCGCCGTGGCGTCGGGCGGGCGCTGATGGATGATCTTCAAGGCTGGTTGCGCCCGCGCGGGGTGCAGCGGGTCAGTCTCAACAGCACCCGTACCGGCGAGGCGTTCTATCGACATCTGGGCTATCGCCAAGCGGCGCCGCCCTTGACCCATGAAGGTTTGCAGACTCTGCCCATGGTCCGGTCGTTTCCCGCCTGCGCCTGACAAACGATCAAGGGCCTAAATCCTCGGGACGCTTAAGCGTTTCCAGAACAGGAAAACCTGCATGTGCGCTCCGCGACCGGAACGCGCATCTGTCCAGTGTGCTGTTTTGGTCACTATCCATAGCGTATTGAGGGGTCGAGAGATGTCAGTCGCCACCAGCCTTATCGAACAGTCATCGGCCCGGGTCGCCTCGGCGCCGGCCGAAACGTTGTACCAGTTCCATGAATCACCGTTGCTCGCTCGCCAAAGCCAGCAGGAATCCAATGCGCGCAGTTATCCACGGCGCATTCCCCTGGCGCTCAAGCGTGCCAGGGGCCTGTACGTCGAAGACGTCGAAGGACGCAGCTTCATTGACTGCCTGGCCGGTGCCGGCACGTTGGCACTGGGGCATAACCACCCGGTGGTGATCGAGGCGATCCAGCAAGTGCTGGCCGATGAGTTGCCGCTGCACACCCTCGACCTGACCACGCCGGTCAAGGATCAGTTCGTGCAGGATCTGTTCGGTCTGCTGCCGCCGGCGCTGGCAGCGCAGGCGAAAATCCAGTTCTGCGGCCCGACCGGCACCGATGCCGTGGAAGCCGCGCTGAAACTGGTGCGCACCGCGACCGGGCGCAGCACCGTGCTGTCGTTCTCTGGCGGTTACCACGGCATGAGTCAGGGGGCGTTGAGCCTGATGGGCAGCCTGGGGCCGAAAAAACCGTTGGGCGCCTTGCTCAGTAACGGCGTGCAATTCATGCCGTTCCCTTACGACTACCGCTGCCCGTTCGGTCTCGGTGGCGCTGCCGGTGTCAACGCCAACCTGAGCTACCTGGAAA
>NZ_QAIU01000441.1:368-4906 GCF_003061205.1 Pseudomonas sp. HMWF006 | reverse complement strand
CAATTGAACAGTGTGTCGGACTGACCGCCGAAGTCATTCATGTTCGACACCCGCAAGGTGGTGAACGCGGTATTCGTCAGGGCAAACCGCGCATGGCCGCGTGGCGCGATCATCACGGTTTCGATCGGCATTCTGGTTTTTTCCGGGCCGGCCAGCAGACCGACGACCGTGATGTGAAACGGCGTCGGGTTATCGACCAGCAACTGTCGGGTGGCCGGGTCGATTTTCAGCTCAAGGCCCAGTGCCAGGTCCTCGCCCCGCTCGCGCTTTACAGCGGCCGGCCGGTAGAACAACTTGATCTTCGACTGCAAGGCAATCTGCATCGAGTTGACCGCCTGGGTTTTCGGCGGAATCTCGCGAATGTTCAAATAGAACACCGACTCCCGGTCAGCAGGGAGTGCCAGCTGCGGCAACTTCACAATGCGCAGGACACTGCTTTCGTTCGGCTCGATGCGCTGCAACGGTGGCAGGACCATGAACGGTGACGTGACTTTCTGGCCACTCTCGTTCTCGATCCACGACTGCACGATAAACGGCAATTGCGGGTTCTTGTTGCTGACCGTGACGCTGACTGACGGCGCACTTTCCTCGAACACCAGACGGGTGCGATCCGGCACCACAGCGGCGCTGGCCAGCACGGGAACACAGAGCCCGATTGCCAGGCTCAGACGGTTGAAAAAACGACCCACAGAAAACACAACATAACGTGACATGGTGACTCCGGATTAATGAACAGGCGCGATTACAGACACTGGGCAGGCTTGGCGACGTTGGTCACCACGTCCTCCTCAGGGAGTTCGGCCAGACTGCATTGGCCGGCGTCATCCCAACGCGCTACCAGTTCAGCCCCGGCCTTGATGCCCAACAGATAAGTGACGCCGGCCTCGCCGACGATGCCCACTTCCTTATTGGTGTTTTTGTCTTGCACCGATGCGCCGAAAGGCACCGGTTTACCGCCGAGACGGGTCAACACGACAAACGCGTTGCGGCCCTGCCCCGTGGCGAAATTGACGTAGCCGATGGCCCCCTCAGTCAGCGCCAATCGCTGGATCGGATTGGATACTTCGGTGTTGAGTGGCAACTTTTCCACGTTGACCCGCGCTTCGTAGGCCTGGAAGGAAGGCAAGCCGTCCATCACCGCATAACCGTTACGGTTGGTGCGGGTCTGGCCGGTGAATGCCACGTCCGCAACGCCGTCGGTGGACACCAGCAGACGTGTATCGCCATTGGTGCCATTGCCATGGGCCGATACGCCATAACGGGTCGCGACCAGTGAACTGTCGAGCTCGCCGGTGAGCGAGCGATAGGTGCTGCCATCGGTTGAGACAGACGCATTCGCGCGGTAACTCGACGCCCGTTGACCGACATACGCGTTGACATAGCGGTTGTCGCCAACGCCGCCATACACCTGATAATTCACCCCTTCACCGTCATCATGGCTGTACCCGACACTGGCCGACGAACCTGCGGAGCCCGAGCGCTGCAGGTTGCTCGACATCATCGAGTTGCCACCCAGTGGCACGGTCACGCCGAGATAGATTTGCGCGTCGTTCTGCCGGCTATTCTGGGTCTGGTACGCCGATACGTTGACGTTGATGTTCTTGACGTTGCCAAGGGAAAAACTGCGCGCCACCGTCAGCCCGAAACGATCGGCGGCGGGGGCATCCCAGTAGGTCGAATGGTCGTAGGAGAAACTCGTCGACAACCAGGGAAAATGCTTGGCAACGGTCACCGAATAACGTTGTTTGCCCGAGTTCAGCGAATAGGCATCCGCATCGCCGACAAACTGCGAGAAGTTGGTGAACGTCTTGTCAGAAAAGCGATAACCCAAAAAGCGCAGGTCAGTACCAATGGCGTCAAATCGCTTGGAATAGTTGATCCGGTAAGAATTGCCGACCACGGTTTCACCGTTCCAGCGCAACGTGGCCCGGGAGGTGGTGACATCCCCCGACACGGCACCGAGTACGCCGAGATCCTTGCCGATGCCCACAGCGCTCGACTGGTACCCGGAGGCGGCAAGCCAGCCGCCATAGACGGTCCAGTCCTTGGCCAGGCCGTAGGCCGCCTCCGTGGCCACGAACCCGGGCTCGCTGCCGCCCTGGCCGGTCAGGCGCGGCTGGCCGGCGGAAACCTTGTAGCGCAACTCGCCCTCACGGGACAGAAACGGCACAGCGGCAGTGGCGACGGTGAACGTCTGTTCGGTACCGTCTTCTTCCCGCACGGTCACGTCCAGCGTGCCTTGCACGCTGCTGTTGAGATCCTGAATGCTGAACGCGCCCGGCGTCACCGTGGTCGAGTACAACACGCGCCCCTGCTGGGACACCGTGACCGTTGCGTTGGTGCGCGCCAGGCCACTGATCAGCGGCGCATAACCGCGCAGGTTCGGCGGCAGCATGCGGTCATCACTGCTCAGAGTCGCACCGCGCAAAGCAAAGGTGTCGAACACGTCAGAGTTCAGATAGTCCTCACCGAGCGACAGCTTCGAACGAATCGTTGGCAACGCACGATAGGCATACAAACGGTTCAACTGAGCCGCTTCGCCGTGGGGATTATCACCTTGGCTGGCGGATTCCAGCCGCGCCTGATAATCGGCGCGCACGCGCCACGCATCCAGGTTAATCCCGGCAGTGCCGTAGCTCTGCAGCGAGCGCGAATCCCCGGACGAACCCTGGGTCTGGCGACTGTTGGCGATCACTCGATAATCGAGCAACGCGCCGTTGAGCCCGTCGCTCCAGGCGGCGGGCGGAATGTAATCGGGGTCGTCGTACTCGAAGGTCGCCTGCGGCAAGCTGATCGACAGACGCCCAAGATTCTTCATGTACTTGATCGAGGCATTTTCGATGCCACGCAAATCCACACATTGACCGTCAGCCAGACGCGGCAGGCTTTTCAGCAAAGACGGTTTGAGACCAAAGGTCAGTACCAGGTCTTCGGGCAGACAAGCGTAACTTTCATCCGGGTTGGCGCCGCTCTTGAACTCGATCGAACGCGAACCGAAATAACGCTGGTTGACAGTAATATCCAACAAGTAGCGACCGGGCACAGTGTATTGCGCATGGGCAAACTGTCCGAGACTGATATCGTCGTTTTTGTCGATATTCAGAAACTCCGAATTAAACTCCACGGCACTTGAATAACGCGCACAGGAGATCAACACGCAAGACACGAAAAGTTTTCGGCCGTACACGGGAAATAGCCTTTATCAGAACTTTGACGGAAAAGAAAAAAGGGGTTTTCACCCCTTTTTCTTACACCTGGCGATACGCGGGTATCAGTTGTAGGCCACGGTGAAGTTAGCCACGCTGTCGGCTTCACCAGTGGTGACGGTCGCAGCAGTGGCTTCATACATGGCGGCGAAGGTCACGGTGTTGTTGCCGTTTTGCAACACAACCGGAGCGACCTGCTCAGTGCCATTGTCGAGCATTTCGCCGGCACTGGCCTGCAGACGGATACCGACGTTCTGTGCCAGACCGGTGGTGGCGAACAAGCCTGGAACGGCTGGATCCTGGACACCGCTGAAGGTGAAGCGCGCGTTCTTCTGAGTGGTGGTGTCGCAGTCGGTCAGGATGATGTCGAACTTGGTCGGGGTCGAACGATCACCGATCGCTTTGAACTGGTTAGATGGCACTTGCCCCAGGGAAACGGTCTGGTCCAGGGAGCTGGCGTCGATACCGCAGGCGCCGGAAACGATTTCACCGATGAAGCGCACGGTGCCAGGGTTGCCGGAAGCCGGCGTCGCAGCGTTAGCGAAGGAAGCGAGACCCATAACAACGGTAGCGGCGGTAACAGCGACGATTTTTTTCATTTTTTACATCTCTTGGGATAGTTATTTATTTGGCCCAGCGGCCTGGCTTCCCAAATCACTCGTGAACGGCAACAGGTTTATTTGCAATGACAAACAAACCTCATCACGGCGTTTGCAACTGATGATCCCCCCATTATTTCCGGCCATTCCTTGCCGAACTTTCCAGGTATCAATTGCACAGCCGTAATACCGTACCGAGTAATCAGGACGCCGGGCATCTCTGCTCCGGAACCAATAGTGATCGAGCCCCAAGGTCGAAAATGTAAGTTCTTTCCTGTCGCCGTGTAGGACAATTCCCAGCAACCGAGAAATGTTACTCGGTGGTACTCGGACTCCAGAACGCCTGCACCACCAGCGCCGAGGTCGAAATCCGCGCCACCAGCGCATCCAGCTCATCACCATCGACCGAGGTGGTCGCCAGCGTCGCTTCAATTTCTATTTCATCGGCACCGAAGGCATGCACATCGACATCGCTGGCGGGATAGTTGCTGCGCTCCAGTTCCGCCTCGAGCAAGGCGAATACGGCTTTCTGCTGTGACCGCCGGGCGATGACGTAAACGATGTTGGTGACTTCCGCCGAGACCACGTCCAGTGGCTGACGGTTGATGTTGTTGACGATCGGCCGCAACAAGGTGTTGGCGGCGAGGATGAACAGGGTGCCGAGCACCGCTTCGGCGAGCAGGTCGGCACCGGCGCAGGCGCCGACGGCAGCGGATGTCCACAGGGTGGCGGC
>NZ_QAIU01000441.1:0-351 GCF_003061205.1 Pseudomonas sp. HMWF006 | reverse complement strand
CCCCGGCACCGAGAAAGCCGATGCCGGAGACCACGTAGGCAACCACGCGCACCGCGCCTTCGGCGCCGGCGAGACGATTGGCCATGTCGACGAAAATCGCCGCACCGACCGCCACCAGCACATTGGTGCGCAGGCCGGCGGTGCGTTGCCGGTACTGGCGTTCGAAACCGATCAGGCCACCGAGGATGAAGGCGGCGCTGAGGCTGACGAGGGTGTCGAGCAGCGAATCGAGGTTGAGGTTGTTGATGGCTTGCATAGTCTTGTCCTTGAAACACATAACCTTTGCAGGAGTGAGCCTGCTCGCGATAGCGGTGTGTCAGTCACTGCAATGTTGACTGACACACCGCTATC
>NZ_QAIU01000440.1:5800-6935 GCF_003061205.1 Pseudomonas sp. HMWF006 | reverse complement strand
GTCTAATTCCAACAGCCAGTAAAAAGCCCCGCCTGAGCAATCAGGCGGGGCTTTTTTTTGCCTTCGTTTTCGACATCACTGCCCGCTACCACAAGGTCATCCGTTCAGGCCTCAGGACCGGGGAAACACCAACGCTTCAGGCACGTCGATATCCCACAACACTCCGGGATCATCCACCGCCACTTCCACCACGCGCCCCTGCTTGAACAGCGGCCTGGCCCCGCGATCGCCACTCAACCCCAACAACGCCGGGCCAAACGAACGCCCAAATCCCACCGGATGGCCAAACTCACCAGCCTGCACTGGTACGCTTACGGCATCGTCCGCCATGGCAGCGACCACCCGCTCAAGCGTCGACGGCAAGATAAACGGCATATCCCCCAATACAATCAGCCAGCCATCGGCTTTCGGGCACGCAGCAATCCCGGCAGCAATGCTGTCGCCCATTCCGGTGGTGCCTATGGAAACCACTTCACAGCCGTAGGCCTGCGCCATACGCATCGCTTGCGGTCGCGCCTCGGTGGTCACCAGCACACGCTTGTCGAGGCTGGCGGGCAGATTCACCAACACCTGCTCGATCACTGACCGCACCGCGCCATCGCGCCCGGTGCAGTCGGCCAGCAACTTGTCTCTGTCCGCGCCGGCCACCTGGCGAAAGCGGCTGCCCTCGCCCGCTGCCAGCACGATCACTGCAATGGATCGACTCATGTGCCCTCCGCCGGCTTTTTCTGTTTCAACGCGATGCCGTTCTTGACCGCAACAATCTCCGCCAGCAACGACAAGGCAATTTCCGCCGGCGAATGGCTGCCAATGTGCAGACCGATCGGCCCGTGCAATCGCGCAATGGCTGCTTCTGACAAGCCTAGCTGAGCCAGATTCTCCCGGCGTTTCTGACTGTTGACCCGAGAGCCGAGTGCACCGACATAGAAGGCGGGCGAATCCAGCGCCGTCAGCAAGGCCATGTCGTCCAGGCGAGGATCATGGGTCAGCGCAACAATCGCCGTGCGCTCGTCGGTTTGAATGCTCAATACCGCGTCATCGGGCATGCCCGGAACGAAACGGCCCTGTTGCTCTGCCCAGCCGTAAACGAACTCGGTGCGCGGGTCGCAGATCAGCACCTCGAAATCCAGCAACC
>NZ_QAIU01000440.1:0-5790 GCF_003061205.1 Pseudomonas sp. HMWF006 | reverse complement strand
GATCAACAGCAGACGCCAGCGCGGACCGTAAATCGCCCGCAGGGTTTGACCATCGAACTGCAGCGAGTCGGCTGGGCTGGCGGGCGTCAGCAGCACCTCACCGGTGGCGATGTTCAGCTCACGGGCGACGATTTCATGGGCCTCGCATCGAGCGAGCAGCTCGGCAACCCAGGCCGGATCGCCGACCCGCTCCTCAGTCAGGCGCAACGTGCCGCCACAGGGCAAACCGAAGCGCGCCGCCTCTTCACGGGTGACGCCATAAGTAATCAACTGCACCGGCGGGCCGTCGCTCGCAATCCGTCCGTCATGCAGGCGCGCGATCAAGTCATCCTCGACACACCCGCCCGACACCGAACCGATCACCACGCCATCCTCGCGCAACGCGAGCATCGCACCGGGCGCGCGTGGCGCAGTGCCCCAGGTCTGCACCACGCTGAACAACACCACCCGCTGCCCGGCGCGGCGCCATTCCAGCACGCTGCGCAGGACGTTGAGATCAGCGCTGTCCATTACGCCTGCGCCTTCTGCCAGCCTTGCAACTGGTAACGCACGGGCAAGTCACGGATGCGTTTGCCGGTGGCGGCGAAAATCGCATTGCACAGCGCCGGCGCAATCGGCGGCACGCCTGGCTCACCGACACCGCCCAACGGCACGTCACCCGGTGGCGTCACCAGATGCACCGCGACCTCCTTGGGTGCCAGCGACATGCGCGCCACCTCGTACATATGGAAGTTGTCCTGCTGGACCTTGCCATCCTTGAAGCTGATTTCCCCCAGTACCGCGTTGCCCAGGCCCATCACGCAAGCGCCCTCGAACTGCGAGCGAATACGCTCCGGGTTGATCTGCGGCCCGCAATCGACGGCGATATCGGCCTTGTGCACGATCAGCGTGCCGTCGTCCTTGACCTCGACCTCAATGACCGCCGCCACATAAGTGACAAAGCTGTAATGCACCGCCAGCCCGAGGCCGCGGCCCTTGGGCAATTGGCGACCCCAGCCGGCTGCCTTCGCCGCCGTCTCCAGCACTGCGCGCATGCGCCCGGTATCAATTGGATAACGCTCGGGAGATTCGCCGTAGTTCCACTCTTCGCTGAGGGTGCGCGGATCAATCTGCCGGTCCGGGCCAAGCAGTTTGATCTGATACTCGAGCGGATCGACGCCGGCCTTGTGCGCCAGTTCATCGACGAAACTCTGGATCGCGAAGCCGTGAGGAATGTTCGACACCGAGCGATACCAGCCCACCCGGGTGTGCACCGTCGCTTCGGGGTTTTCCAGGCGCACGCTGGGAATGGCATAGGCCATGTTGGTAAAGCCCATGCCCAGTTCGAACGCCGCCTCATGGTTCATGCCCGGCGCGAACAACGCGGTGATGCTCGGCGCCACCGTGCGATGCAGCCAGCCCGACGGCATGCCATCCTTGCCGACGCCGGCCTTCAGGTATTCGGCCGACACCGTGTGGAAATACGAGTTATGGATGTCGTCTTCCCGCGTCCACTGCACCCGCACGGCCTTGCCGGGAAATTCCTTGGCGAGGATCGCCGCTTCTACGACGAAATCCGGTTTCGACTTGCGCCCGAAACCACCGCCCAGCAACGTGACATTGAAGGTGACGTTATCGAAAGGCAGGCCAAGGCGCTCGGCAATCCGTTCACGGGTCACCTGTGGCGCCTGACTTGGCGCCCAGGCTTCGCAAGTGCCGTCCTTGTAACGGGCGATGGCGACCATCGGCTCCATCGGCGCCTGCGCCAGGTGCGGCAAATAGTAAGACGCTTCCAGCGTACTCGCGGCGCCACTGAGGGCCTTGTCGATATCACCGGTGTTGCGCACCACTTTGCCGGGTTTCAGCGCGGCAGCTTCCAGTTCCTTGCGATAGGCCACCGAGTCGTAACTGGCATTCGGGCCATCGTCCCATTCGATCTTCAGCGCCTCGCGGCCCTTGATCGCTGCCCAGGTGTTGCTGGCGATTACAGCCACGCCACCCAACGGCTGAAACTCCGACGGCAACGGACGACTTTCGATCTGAATGACTTTAAGCACACCCGGGACTTTCAGCGCGGCACTGTCATCCACCGACTTGACCTTGCCGCCGTACACCGCCGGACGGGCGACAGTGGCGAACAACATGCCGTCAAAATGCACATCAGCGCCATACACCGCACGACCGTTGACGATGTCGTCGCCGTCGATGGCTTTGGTGCCTTCCTTGCCGATATAGCGGAACTCCGCCGGTTGCTTGAGGCGCAGACTGTCGCGCGCCGGCACGGCCAGCGCACTGGCGGCAGCAGCGAGCTCGCCATAACCCAGTTCACGACCGGATGGTTTGTGCAGGACTTTGTGCAACTGCGCATGGCACTCGCCCACCGGCACTTTCCATTGTGCAGCAGCGGCTTGCTCCAGCATGGTCCTGGCCGCCGCACCGCAACGGCGCATCGGCTCATACCAGTGGCGCATGCTGCGCGAACCGTCGGTGTCCTGGTTGCCGAACCGCACTTCATCGCCCGGCGCCTGCCGGACTTTGACCTTGGCCCAATCGGCGTCCAGTTCATCGGCGACGACCATGGTCAGGCTGGTGCGCACACCCTGGCCCATTTCCGAACGGTTGCAGACCACGGTCACCGTGCCGTCCGCAGCAATGCTGACGTAGACCTTCGGATCGTCGATCCAGCCGTTGGGCATGCCGTCAGCGCCGAATTTCTTCGGTGCATCTTCGGCCAACGCGCCCTGCCAGCCCCAACTGGCGGCCAGCACCAATGCGCCGGTGGCACCGACACCCTTGAGGAAACCACGGCGGCTGAGGTTGCTCAGGGCAAAATCATTCGGCAAACGGCTCATGCCTTGGCCTCCTTCAGATGAGTGGAAGCCTGGCGGATCGCGGTTTTGATGCGGTTGTAAGTGCCGCACCGGCAAATGTTGCCGACCATCGCCTCTTCAATCTGCTCATCGCTCGGGTTCGGGTTGGTCTTGAGCAACGCGGTGGCGGACATGATCTGCCCGCCCTGACAGAAACCGCATTGGGCCACGGCGCTGTCGAGCCAGGCTTGCTGGACGACTTGCCCGACCGGATCGGCATGCAGGTTGTCGATGGTGGTGACGTTTTGTCCGACCACCGAGCCGATGGTGGTGATGCAACTGCGGGCGGGCAAGCCGTCGATGTGAATGGTGCAGGCGCCGCACAGGCCCATGCCGCAGCCGAATTTGGTGCCGTTGTAACCGGCGACATCACGGATGGCCCAAAGCAGCGGCATGTCTTCAGTGACATCGAGAGGATGGTCTTGACCGTTGAGTTTCAGGGTAATCATGGGCACGCCCGCATATTCTTGGTGGTTATGGGGTCGAGCAATCTGCCGCCGGAGGCTGGCGATGGTTCACGCAGATCGACTCAGGCTAATAGGCTCTCTCGTGCCGACGCGAACGTCTGCACCGGGCCTTTGGTGAAGCAAATGACGGTTATCGTTAGCTGGCTAAGTTAACCCATCGTTAACAAAAAAGCCCTGCTGAGACAGGGCTTTTCAGTTGCAAGTTTCTCGCTACAAGCTGCAAGCAAAAGCAGGAGCTGGCTCACGATCAAGATTGTAGCTCGCCGCTAAAAACTTGAGGCTCGTAGCTGCATTAATAGCGGTTGGGCTCCATTTCCAGCTCGACATTGAAACGTTCGGCAATATCTTTCTGGATGCGTTGCGCCAGCTCCAGCAGTTGCAGGCCGGTGGCCGCGCCGTAATTGACCAGTACCAGCGCCTGCAATTTATGCACGCCGGCATCGGCCTCACGGAAACCCTTCCAGCCAGCGCGCTCGATCAGCCAGCCAGCGGCCAGCTTCATCTGCCCGTCCGGTTGCGCATAGGCCACCAGATCCGGGTGCTGCGCCTTGATCTGCTCAACCAGGGCGGCCGATACCAGCGGATTCTTGAAGAAGCTGCCAGCATTGCCGAGCACCGCCGGGTCCGGCAGTTTTTCGCTGCGGATGCTGCAGATCGCCCGGCTGACGTCGGTGGGCGTCGGTTGCTCGATGCCCTGCTCGGTCAGGCGCTGACGCACCGGGCCGTAGTCCAGATGCAGATGGGCGACCCGGTCGAGCTTGAAGCGCACGCGCAGGATCAGCCAACGCCCTGGCTGCTGCTTGAACAGGCTGTCGCGGTAGGCGAAGTTGCATTCTTCCAGGCTGAAGTCGCGCAGCTCGCCGGTCTGGCGATCCAGCGCAGTCAGCCCGGCGAACACGTCCTTGATCTCGACACCGTAGGCGCCGATGTTCTGCATCGGCGCAGCGCCGACAGTGCCGGGGATCAGGCTGAGATTTTCCAGACCGGAAAAACCCTGCGCCAGCGTGTGCTGGACGAACGTATGCCACGGTTCGCCGGCCTCAGCTTCGATCACGACGTGATTGCCGTCATCGTTCACCACACGAATGCCGCGAGTGGCCATGCGCAGCACCAGCGCTGGAATGTCTGCGGTCAGCAACAAGTTGCTGCCACCGCCAATCACCAACAACGGCATGTCATGCGCAGCAGCATAAGCCAGCGCTTCACGGACATCGGCATCGCTGTGGGCTTCGGCAAACAGTTGCGCGCGAACATCCACGCCAAAACTGTTGAACGGTTTCAGGGAAACCTGCCGTTGCAGTTGCACGCTCATAACCGGCCCTTCACTTCGATCAACAGTTGGTCGCAGGCCGCTTCGATGAGATCCAGCACCTGTTCGAAACCCTGATCGCCGTCGTAATACGGATCAGGCACTTCATCGACCACCCCGGCATAACGGCGCAGGAACAGATCCAGTTCGGCCTTGGCGGTGGACGGTTGCAGCGCCTTGAGGTTACGCAGGTTGCTGTTGTCCATGGCCAGAATCAGGTCGTAACTGGCGAAATCGGCCCGGCTGACCTGCTGCGCGCGTTGCGCCGACAGGTCATAGCCGCGCACTTTGGCGGCGGCCTGGCTGCGCTTGTCGGGCGGGTTGCCGACGTGCCAGTCGCCGGTGCCGGCGGAAGCCACCTCGACTCGATCCGCCAGCCCGGCTTCGCGCAGTTTGTGGCGCAATACGCCTTCGGCGGTGGGCGAACGGCAAATGTTGCCCAGGCACACGAACAGAACGCGCATCAGGCCTCCAGCAGGCGACGAACGCGCTCGAGGTCTTCGACGGTATCGACGCCAGTCGGCGGTGCGATCAACGCATCGGCGACATGAATCCGCACGCCGTGCCACAGGGCACGCAGTTGCTCGAGGGATTCCGTGTTTTCCAGCCAGCACGGGCCCCAGCTCACAAAATCCTGCAGGAAACCGGCGCGGTAGGCATAAATGCCGATGTGACGACGGTACGGCACACCCTCGGGCAACTGCTCGCGACTCTTGGCGAATGCATCGCGCGCCCACGGCAAGGTTGCGCGACTGAAGGTCAGCGCCAGACCGTTGAGGTCACTGACAACCTTGACCACGTTCGGATTGAACAGGGTCTGCACGTCCTCGATCGGCTCGGCCAGGGTGGCCATGCGCGCTTCGGTGTGGGCGGCAAGGTTGGCGGCGACCTGATCGATCACGCTCGGCGGGATCAGCGGCTCGTCGCCCTGCACGTTGACCACGATCGCGTCAGGCTCAAGGCCCAGTTTCGCCGCGACTTCGGCCAGGCGGTCAGTGCCGGAATTGTGGTCTTCACGGGTCAGTACCACTTCGGCGCCGAAACCCTGGCAGGCCTCGACAATGCGCGCATCGTCTGTCGCCACGACCACGCGGCTGGCGCTGCTTTTGCTCGCCTGTTCCCAGACGTGCTGGATCATCGGCTTGCCGGCAATATCCAGCAGCGG
>NZ_QAIU01000439.1:10117-13353 GCF_003061205.1 Pseudomonas sp. HMWF006 | reverse complement strand
CGTCCGAGCTTCGCCGAACAACTCAAACACGCCAAGGCCACCGGATTTATCCTGCTGCTGAGCCTGCTGGTCGGTGGCCTGACCTACCTGGGCGACAACCTCGACACCATCCGCCTGCTGACCTTCCTCGACTTCCGCGTGGTCGGCGAGTACATCCAGTTCACGCCGCTGGCCGACAGTCTGGCGGCGGGGCAGTGGTGGCGCCTGTTCACGCCGATGCTGCTGCACTTTGGCATCCTGCACCTGGCCATGAACGGCATGTGGTACTGGGAGCTGGGACGGCGCATCGAGTCACGTCAGGGCAGCATCAATCTGCTCGGTCTGACCCTGCTGTTCAGCCTGGTGTCGAACTACGCGCAGTTCGCCTGGAGTGGCCCGAGCCTGTTTGGCGGCTTGTCCGGCGTGCTCTACGGATTGCTCGGCCACTGCTGGATTTTCCAGTTGCTGGCGCCGAACCCGGCGTATCGCCTGCCGCGTGGCGTGCTGGTGATGATGCTGGTGTGGCTGGTGATCTGCATGTCCGGGCTGGTCTCGATGATCGGTTTCGGCCAGATCGCCAACGCCGCGCACGTTAGCGGGTTACTCATCGGATGCTTCACCGGTTTGTTGGGCGGTTTGTATAACCGCCGTAAACTGGCCGCCTAAAATTTTCAGTGAATAAAGAGCACGGAGACCCTGATGTCCTCTTTTAACGAAATGATCAACAACATCACCCCGGACATCTACGAGAGCCTGAAACTGGCCGTGGAAATCGGCAAGTGGTCCGACGGCGGCAAACTCACCGCCGAACAGCGCGAGCTGTCGTTGCAGGCGATGATCGCCTGGGAAATCCAGAACCTGCCTGAAGAGCAGCGCACCGGTTACATGGGCCCGCAGGAATGTGCGTCGAAGTCGATCGAAGTGCCGAACATCCTGTTCAAGTCGGATGCCATCCATTGATCGAGATTGGCCGCGGTGCAATCAGCAAAATGTCGGCGCGCCTCGACGGGCCGAACGTGCAATATGCGTTTCGTCTGGATGACGTCGAGGTGCCGGTCAATCCCATGATCGGCACCACGGTGCGTCTGGAGTACCTGGGGGCGATTCATTGCACCCATTGCGGACGCAAGACCAAAACCAGTTTCAGTCAGGGTTACTGCTACCCGTGCATGACCAAACTGGCGCAGTGCGACCTGTGCATCATGAGCCCGGAGCGCTGCCACTTCGAGGCCGGCACCTGCCGTGAACCGGAGTGGGGCCAGAAGTTTTGCATGACCGACCATGTGGTGTATCTGGCCAACTCGTCGGGCATCAAGGTTGGCATCACCCGCGCTACGCAATTGCCGACCCGCTGGCTTGATCAGGGCGCCAGTCAGGCGTTGCCGATCATGCGTGTGTCCACGCGCCAGCAGTCCGGCTTCGTCGAAGACCTGTTCCGCAGTCAGGTGGCGGACAAAACCAACTGGCGCGCGTTGCTCAAGGGCGATGCGGCGGCGGTGGACCTGGCGCAAGTTCGCGATCAGCTGTTTGAAAGCTGCGCCGAGGGCTTGCAAGGTCTGCAACAGCGATTCGGCCTACAGGCAATTCAGACGATTGCCGATGTCGAACCGCTCGAAATCCGCTATCCGGTCGAGCAATACCCGGCCAAAATCGTCAGCTTCAACCTGGACAAGAACCCGATTGCCGAAGGCACGCTGCTGGGGATCAAGGGCCAGTACCTGATTTTCGACACCGGCGTGATCAACATTCGTAAGTACACGGCCTATCAGCTCGCCGTGCATCAATAAGGATTCCAGCATGCGCACCGAACAACCGAAGATGATTTACCTGAAGGACTATCAGGCACCCGAGTACCTGATCGACGAGACGCACCTGACCTTCGAGTTGTTCGAGGATCACAGTCTGGTCCACGCGCAACTGGTGATGCGCCGCAACCCTGAGCGTGGCCCGGGCCTGCCGCCGCTGGTGCTCGACGGCCAGCAACTGGAGTTGCTTTCGGTGACCCTGGCCGACCAGGAACTCGGCGCCGACGACTATCAGCTGACGGAAAACACCCTGACCCTGCAGCCCGCCAGCGCCAGCTTCACCGTCGACACCAGCGTAAAGATCCACCCGGAAACCAACACCGCGCTGGAAGGCCTGTACAAGTCCGGGACGATGTTCTGCACCCAGTGCGAGGCCGAAGGCTTCCGCAAGATCACCTATTACCTCGACCGCCCGGACGTGATGAGCAAGTTCACCACCACCGTGGTCGCCGAGCAGCACAGCTACCCGGTGTTGCTCTCCAACGGCAACCCGATCGCCTCGGGCCCCGGCGAAGACGGCCGGCACTGGGCGACCTGGGAAGACCCGTTCATGAAGCCGGCGTACCTGTTTGCGCTGGTGGCCGGTGATTTGTGGTGCGTCGAAGACACCTTCACCACCATGACCAATCGCAATGTCGCGCTGCGCATCTACGTCGAGCCGGAAAACATCGACAAGTGCCAGCACGCGATGAACAGCCTGAAGAAGTCGATGCGCTGGGACGAAGAGGTCTACGGTCGCGAGTACGATCTGGACATCTTCATGATCGTCGCGGTGAATGACTTCAACATGGGCGCGATGGAGAACAAGGGCCTCAATATCTTCAACTCCAGCGCCGTGCTGGCCCGCGCCGAAACCGCCACCGACGCCGCGCACCAGCGGGTCGAGGCGATCGTCGCCCACGAATATTTCCATAACTGGTCGGGCAACCGCGTGACCTGCCGCGACTGGTTCCAGCTGTCGCTCAAGGAAGGTTTCACTGTGTTCCGTGACGCCGGGTTCTCCTCGGACATGAACTCGGCCACGGTCAAGCGCATTCAGGACGTGGCGTACCTGCGTACCCACCAGTTCGCCGAAGATGCAGGTCCCATGGCCCACGCGGTGCGGCCGGACAGCTTCATCGAGATTTCCAACTTCTACACCCTGACCGTGTACGAAAAGGGCTCGGAAGTGGTCGGCATGATCCACACCCTGCTCGGCGCCGAAGGCTTCCGCAAGGGCAGCGACCTGTATTTCGAACGCCACGATGGTCAGGCCGTGACCTGCGACGATTTCATCAAGGCCATGGAAGATGCCAACGGCGTCGACCTCAGCCAGTTCAAGCGCTGGTACAGCCAGGCGGGCACACCGCGTCTGGCGGTGAGCGAGTCCTACGACGCCGCAGCGAAGACCTACAGCCTGACCTTCCGCCAGAGCTGCCCGGCAACCCCGGACAAGGTCGAAAAACTGCCGTT
>NZ_QAIU01000439.1:6920-10107 GCF_003061205.1 Pseudomonas sp. HMWF006 | reverse complement strand
CGCGTGATCTCGGTGACCGAAGCCGAACAGACTTTCACCTTCGTCGACGTCGCCGAACATCCGCTGCCGTCCTTGCTGCGTGGTTTCTCGGCCCCGGTGAAACTGAGCTTCCCGTACAGCCGCGACCAGTTGATGTTCCTGATGCAGCATGACAGCGACGGTTTCAACCGCTGGGATGCCGGGCAGCAGTTGTCGGTGCAGGTGCTGCAAGAGCTGATCGGCCAGCAGCAAAAGGGCGAGAGTCTGGTACTCGATTCGCGGTTGATCACGGCGCTGCGTACCGTGCTGTCCGATGAGTCGCTGGATCAGGCGATGGTCGCCGAAATGCTCTCGCTGCCGGGTGAGGCCTATCTCACCGAAATCAGCGAAGTGGCTGACGTCGAAGCCATCCACACCGCACGCGAATTTGCCCGCAAGCAACTGGCGGACAATCTGTTTGAGGCGCTGTGGCTGCGTTATCAGGCCAACCGCGACCTGTCGAAGCAGACGCCGTACGTGGCCGAGGCCGAGCACTTCGCCCGTCGTGCGCTGCAGAATATTGCGCTGTCGTACCTGATGCTCAGCGGCAAGCCTGAAGTACTGGCCGCCGCACTGGAGCAGTTCGAAAACAGCGACAACATGACCGAGCGCCTGACCGCGCTGGCCGTGCTGGTCAACTCGCCGTTCGAGGAGCAGAAAGCCCTGGCGCTGGCGAGTTTCGCCGAGCACTTCAAGGACAACCCGCTGGTCATGGATCAGTGGTTCAGCGTGCAGGCCGGCAGCACCTTGCCGGGCGGTCTGGAGCGCGTGAAAGCGTTGATGCAGCACCCGGCGTTCACTATCAAGAACCCGAACAAGGTGCGTGCACTGGTGGGTGCGTTTGCCGGACAGAACCTGATCAACTTCCACGCGGCGGATGGTACGGGCTACCGTTTCCTCGCCGATCTGGTGATCGAACTGAACGGCTTCAACCCACAGATCGCCTCACGCCAACTGGCGCCGCTGACCCGCTGGCGCAAATATGACAGCGCGCGGCAGGCGTTGATGAAGGCCGAGCTGGAGCGGATTCTGGCTTCCGGTCAGCTGTCCAGCGACGTGTACGAAGTGGTGAGCAAAAGCCTGGCGTAAGCCGGGTTACACCAGACACTGTGGGAGCGGGCTTGCCCGCGATGGCGGCATTAGATTCAACGTCGATGTTGAATGATCTGCCGCTATCGCTGGTAAGCCAGCTCCCACAGTTTTTTTGCGTTTGCGTTATTTCAGATCGAAGCGATCCAGCTCCATCACCTTGGCCCACGCCGCCACGAAGTCCTTCACGAACTGTTCCTTCGCGTCAGAGCTCGCATACACCTCGGCCAGCGCCCGCAGGATCGCGTTCGAACCGAACACCAGATCAACCCGCGTTGCCGTCCATTTCACGCTCCCTGTATTACGGTCGCGACCTTCGAACTCGTCCGCCGCCCGTGAGGTCGGCTTCCACTCCACGCCCATGTCCAGCAGGTTGGTGAAGAAGTCGTTGCTCAAGGTTTCCGTGCGGGTGGTGAAGACGCCGTGACGACTCTGCCCGGTGTTGGCGCCCAAGACACGCAGGCCGCCGACAAGCACGGTCATTTCCGGCGCGGAGAGGGTCAGCAGTTGAGCCTTGTCGATCAGCAGGGCTTCCGCTGAAACGGTGTATTTGCCCTTGCTGTAGTTACGGAAACCATCGGCGATCGGTTCGAGGAAACCAAACGATTCGACGTCGGTTTGCTCCTGGGTGGCATCGGTGCGTCCTGGGGTGAACGGCACGGAAACCGAGTGCCCGGCGTTTTCCGCCGCTTGCTCGACCCCGGCATTACCGGCCAGCACAATCAGGTCCGCCAGCGAGACTTTCTTCCCGGAGGCTCCGGCATTGAACTCGTTCTGAATGCCTTCGAGGGTTTTCAGCACCTTATCCAGTTGCTCCGGCTGATTGGCCTGCCAGAACTTCTGCGGGGCCAGACGCAGACGACCGCCATTGGCGCCGCCACGCTTGTCGGAACCGCGGAACGTCGATGCTGCGGCCCACGCGGTGGAGACCAGTTGCGACACCGACAGACCGGACGCCAGCACTTTGCTTTTCAGCGCCGCCGCGTCATTGCTGTCGATCAGCGGGTGAGTCGCGTCCGGAATCGGGTCTTGCCACAGCAGCTCTTCATTGGGCAGTTCCGGGCCGAGGTAGCGCGAGAGCGGGCCCATGTCGCGGTGGATCAGCTTGTACCAGGCGCGGGCGAAGGCGTCGGCCAGTTGCTCCGGGTTGGCCAGGAAGCGCCGGGCGATCGGCTCGTAGATCGGGTCGAAGCGCAGCGCCAGGTCAGACGTGAGCATGGTCGGGGAGAGTTTCTTGCTCGGATCGTGAGCATGCGGAACGGTGCCGGCGCCAGCGCCGTTTTTTGGTTTCCACTGGTGCGCACCCGCCGGGCTTTTGAACAGCTCCCACTCGAAGCCGAACAGGTTTTCCAGGTAGTTGTTGCTCCACTGGGTCGGCGTGGTGGTCCAGGTCACTTCCAGGCCGCTGGTGATGGTGTCGGCGCCTTTGCCGGTGCCGAAGGCGTTGCGCCAGCCGAGGCCTTGTTCTTCCAGCCCGGCGGCTTCCGGCTCCGGCCCGACATTGTCGGCAGGGCCGGCGCCGTGAGTCTTGCCAAAGGCGTGACCGCCGGCGATCAGCGCCACGGTTTCTTCATCGTTCATGGCCATGCGGGCGAAGGTTTCACGGATGTCGCGCCCGGAGGCGACTGGATCGGGATTGCCTTCCGGGCCTTCCGGGTTCACGTAGATCAGGCCCATCTGCACCGCGGCGAGAGGGTTTTCCAGATTGCGCTCGCCCTGATCGGTGCGGCTTTCCTCTTTGCCGTGCAGATCGGGTTCGGCCACCAGCGCGCCGTCACCGGGTTCCTGCATGGCTGATTTGTCTTTGCCGTAGCGACTGTCGCCGCCGAGCCATTCGCGTTCTGAGCCCCAGTACACGTCCTCATCCGGCTCCCACACATCGGGACGGCCACCGGAGAAACCGAAGGTCTTGAAGCCCATCGACTCCAGCGCGACGTTGCCGGTGAGGACAATCAGGTCAGCCCAGGAAATGTTGCGGCCATATTTCTGTTTGATCGGCCACAGCAGGCGCCGGGCCTTGTCCAGGCTGACGTTGTCCGGCCAACTGTTGAGCGGGGCAAAACGCTGTTGCCCGGAGCCG
>NZ_QAIU01000439.1:2587-6910 GCF_003061205.1 Pseudomonas sp. HMWF006 | reverse complement strand
CTGTGCCAGGCCATGCGGATGAACAGCGGGCCGTAGTGGCCGAAGTCGGCGGGCCACCAGTCCTGCGAGTCGGTCATCAGCGCGCGCAGGTCTTGTTTCAGCGCCTGGAAGTCCAGGCTTTTGAAGGCTTTGGCGTAGTCGAAGTCCTTGCCCAGCGGATCGGACTTGGGCGAATGCTGGCTGAGGATCTTCAGGTTAAGTTGATTCGGCCACCAGTCACGGTTCGTCGTACCACCACCGGCGGCGTGGTTGAACGGGCATTTCGATTCGTTTGCCATGTTCGGGTCCTTATCAGGTCTTCTACGGCCGGCTCGTGCCGACTTCGGACTAGTAAGGCTAGACCCGACTTGGGGAGTCAGCTAATAGGCCGACTATTGGGTGTTGATAGTCAGAACCTTTTAGTGCGTGCGCCATGCAGGAGTTGTCGCAGGACGTTGTGCTCAGCTCGATTGTGCGGCTTCGTCGTCCGGCACGTCGTCGAGGATGTCTTCCTGCCCCGGTACTTCAGTGATCACGCTGAAATCCGTCACTTCCACCGCACCAAGCCCATATCCCAATAAGTGGAAGGAGAAGGCCTTGCGCGGCAGCGGGTTGTCGAAGCTGAAATCCATCTCCAGCGGCTGATCCGCAGTGGCGACCATCTCCGACGGCAGCCCCAGTTGCACGTCCTGTTCGAACTCCTTGGCCTTGAGCTGAATGTACGCTGCCTGCTGCGGATCGACCGAGCGCACCGTCAGGCGTACGCGGGTGTGCGAGCCTTTGGGCATTTCCAGGTATTGCGCGCCGATCAGGTTATCGGCCCAGTCATCCTTGATCTGCGCCTGCAGCGGGATGACGTTGTTGCTGCCGAACTGATAGCGATGATTGAGCGGGGTGCGCAGCAACGACAGGTCCAGCGCATCGGCCCGGGCGGCGATCTGCCGGGCCGGGTGACCGCTGTAGTTGCCCTTGAACTTCGCGCTTTCGGCGATGAAGCCGGCGCTTTCGTAATAGCGGCAGCGGCGCGGCATGTCGCATTCGGAGAAAATGCCGTGACCATCGTGATAGCGCAGCTTGCCGTTGGTGAACGACATGATTTCGCGGCCGCTGTCGTAGTCGCGGAACAACGAGCGACCGCTCAGCGCGGACGGCACCGGCAGGTCGAAATAGTCGAGGATCGAAGCGCTCAGATCGACGTGGCCATAGACTCCGGCATTCAGTCGCGGCAGTTGTTCATGCTCCGGCGCCAGGGTCAGGTTGAATCCCCAGGAGGAGGCCAGGCGCACGCCGTCGATGCCGTGGGATTCATCCGACGTGATCATCACCAGGGTGTCCTTGAGCACGCCCTGGCGTTCCAGGCCGCTGAGGAACTGTTCCAGGGCATCGTCGAGATAACCGACGGCGGCCTGTTTCGGCGTTTCGTAACGCTCAAGGTAATCGTCCGGCGCGGAGTAGGGCTGGTGGGTGCCGACGGTCAGCAGCGTCAGCATCCACGGTTGTTTTTGCGTCTTCAGTTGGCCGACATAATCCAGCGCACCTTCGAAGAAGGCCCTGTCGTCCTTGCCCCACGGAAATTCCAGATAGTTGGCGTTGCTGAACCACTCCAGGCCATGCGTGGCAGCGAAACCGATGTGCGGCATGATCTTGTCTTTGGCCATGAAACGCAGGCCGGCACCTTGCAGATAATGCGTGCTGAAGCCGTTCTGACGCAGCTGCGCCGGCAGGCACGCCTTATTGCGCTCGTGCTGGGTCAGCATTTCCACGCCTTTGGGCGTACCGTTGTTGAGCTTGTCGTAATCGCCGCAAAGCATCGCGTACAGGCCACGAATGGTCTGGTGGGTGTGCAATACGTAATCCGGCGTGTTCATGCCGCGCTCGGCCCAACGGCTGAGGTTGGGCATGAGGTCTTCCTGATAGTGGCTGCCAATGGCTTCGCGGTTGGCGCGGATGTAGGCACCGGGGATGCCTTCCAGGGCGATGATCAATACGTTGCGTGCCTGGCCCGGTGCACTCAGCAGTTTGTGCCCGTTGAGGTCGACATCGGTGAGCCCGGCCATGACCGGCGCGGCTTCTTCGACATCACCGTCGAGCCATTCCTCGGCCTGGATTTGCAGATCGGCGACCTGACTGGCGAGCAACTGATGCGGCAGGTTGTACTGCCGCCACGGATCGTCTTCGTTCGGCCACAGGTTCTGCGCAGCCCAGTGTGCGGCGAACAGCACCACGGGGGCGGCCCAGATGGCGCGAGGCAGGGCCGGGCGCTTCACTGCGCGGCTGACGAACTGTGTCAGCAGCCAGAACAGCAGCGCCACCAGCAAGGTCACCGCCAATGCCGGATGCGCCATCCCGCCGCCGGTGGAGTTCTCGACGAATTGCGGGTCGATCAGGTAATGCAGATCCGCCGGCGTCGGCAGGCGCCCGACGGCGCTGACCAGTTCCGCCGTGGCCACCGCCAGCAAACCCCAGAACAACAGCACCGGCAATGCCAGCCACCACGCTCGCCGATGCAGCACCACCAGCAGCAGACTGCCGATGGCCAGGTCCGACAGATAACCCAGCGGCGTCGACCAGCCCAGCGCCGCGCGCAGACACACCGGGACGATCAGCACCAGCACAATCAGCGAAAAGAGGCGGGCATGCGGCCGCCGCAGCCAGTGAAAAAAAGCGCTCACAAAAAAAGACCTTCCACGTCATCAAACCGTCAAAAAAGTGTGGGCGATGATACCAAGGGTGGGCGGTCTGATTGCCTTTTTAAACGCACGGCTGATTCGGTGGCGGGGCCGCTCTTGAAGGGTGGGCGGCACGTCCGAAGCCTTGATGGGCGCGCCTGTCGGAGGGCGTTCGGCTGGTTTGTCGCTGCAGATGTGCGACGGTTTTATTGTTTCAGGCTGTTTACTGGCGGTGATTTCCCTGTAGGTGCTGCGGTCTTTTGACTTTGATTTCTTAACGCAAGATCAAAAGATCGCAGTCTCGTTTAGCTCGACAGCACCGACACGAATTGCTTTATGCCGGCCCGACAATCGCGTGCTATCCATATGCAATAAAGGTATTTAATTTCTGTTTTTTATAGCGATAAAGTCATGCCTTTGAGCACACCACCCCTGCTGCGAGGTAGTCATGGCCACACCGTTCAAACGTTCCGCGCTGACTCTGTTGGCCGCTTCCCTGGCAGCGGGCGCGCTGTTCAGCAGCAGCGCCCAGGCTGAAGGCAAGATCAGCATTGCCCAGCAATTCGGCATCGGTTACCTGATTCTCGATGTGGTGCGCGATCAGCAACTGATCGAAAAGCACGGTAAGGCACAGGGCCTCGATATCAAGGTCGACTGGAACAGCATCTCTGGCGCGACTGCGATGAATGAAGCGCTGCTCACCGGTTCGCTGGATGTGGTGTCTGCGGGCGTGCCCCCCATGCTGACCGTGTGGGATCGCACCAAGGGCAAACAGAACGTCAAGGCCATCGCCGCCCTCGGCTCAATGCCCAACTACCTGCTGACCAACAACCCGAACATCAAGACCCTCAAGGACTTCAGCGACAAGGACCGCATTGCCGTGCCCGCTGCCGGCGTCGGCTTCCAGTCGCGTACCTTGCAGATCGAAACCGCCAGGGAGTTCGGTGACGATCAGTACAAGAAATTCGACGACATCTCGGTCAGCCTGCCGCACCCGGACGCTACGGCGGCGCTGATTGCCGGCGGTTCGGAAATCAACGCGCATTTCTCCAGCCCGCCATTCCAGTACCAGGCCCTGCAAAACCCCAACGTGCACAAAGTGCTGAGTTCCTATGACGTACTCGGCGGCCAGGCTACGTTCAACGTGTTGTACACCACCGAAAAATTCCACGACGAAAACCCGAAAACCTACAAGGCGTTTTACGACGCACTGGCGGAAGCGGAGACGATCATCAAAGCCGACAAACCTGCCGCGGCCCAGGCGTACATCCGCGTCGAGCAATCGAAGCTGCCACTGGCGCTGGTCGAGCAAATCGTCAAGGACCCGGAAATCGACTTCACCGTGGTCCCGCAGCGCACCTTTATCTACGCCGAGAAACTGCAAGAGCTGGGCGTGCTGAAGAACAAGGCGGGGAGCTGGAAGGATTACTTCTTTGAAGAGGCGCATGCTGGCGCGGGGAGTTGATGGACGAGGGGTAAGCTGATTCGGGGTTTATACCGATCGGAATCGGTATGCCTCGGGAGCGGGCTTGCTCGCGAAAATGGTGTGTCACTGCAGTCAATGCTGACTGACGCGACGCCTTCGCGAGCAAGCCCGCTTCCACAGGGGGCGGTGTTGCTCACAAACCTGTATTTACACGCAGAACCTGTGGGAGCGGGCTTGCCCGCGAAGGCC
>NZ_QAIU01000439.1:665-2577 GCF_003061205.1 Pseudomonas sp. HMWF006 | reverse complement strand
CCCCAGACGTCCGCGTGGACGTCGAGCGGTGGGTTAATGGCTTGAGTGATAGCCGCCGTGCCGCTGACTTCTCGTTGTGGCGTGGAAACCAGCAGATTTAGCGAAAGCGTTTGCGCACCGGGCGCGTTTGTACCAATGCGATAGCACACCGGGAACAGGCCGACATGGTGCTGAGTGGAACCGGACATAGTGATTGCCTCCATTGCAATGTGGGAAATGGCCTTAACGTTTTTCCAAACGGGAAATTTCCCGGGCCAGTTTTTCGTACGCGTCCTTCAGGTCTTGCGCTTCGGGCTTCGTCGAGTCGCGCTGTTTCAACAAAGTCTTCATGTGGTGCACATCGCCGCCATCAATCGAACTCTGGATGGCAACGCCATACGGCGGGATGACGTGGGAGGATTGGGACATTTCGCGGGTTTCCTCGCAGGTGTGGCTCTACAGCCCCTTTGGGCAAAGGGGCGCCTTTCCTGACAGCCAGGCAGCAGCGTGCAACTCGGCAAACCCGGCAGGGTCTACCTGGCGTGGCACCGCCTGATCCGTCCGGATCTGTTTAATGCTTGAGGCAGTTCGCGCATGGGCGACGCGGCAGCGTCGATGCAGGCGCCAGCGGCGTCAGCCGAACCCGTCGGGTTTCGCGGGTGGCGTGATTGAATGGGTTTGCCATAACGACAAACAGAAGAAATTCGCCTGTACGTTGGTCATCATTCTTTCCTTGATAGAAAACAACGAAACACAGGGATCAGTTGGGCGCTCGAAAGCGTTTACAAGCGACTGCAATCCTTAAAAAACCATCCCTGTTTCTTTACCGGCAATGTCACGGACACCTGTCCGTTTTGTTGGCTGGCATATCGCCAGCCACGCAACCCTAGATCCGATTTCGACGGCCTGCCAGAAAAAGCGCCGAACGGTCATTGGCGCTCTCGGAAGGGACAATGCAGGGGGCGAAATCGTGCGCAGACTTATTGGTCTATCACTTTGATTTAAAAGAAAGTGATGGCAGTGTTTAGCGATGTTTAAGAGGGCGTGGAACTGTTTGAAATAAAAACTTCAAGCTTAAAAGCCAATTGCAAAACCTCGACGAAAACAATCGCAAACAGCCAACGCCGACTCTTTGCGATCGCCTTCGTAAAAGACTAATTACCGTCGGCCACTTTGCGTTCGATTTCATCAATTTTGTTTTGCAGCGTCTCGGCGTCCTGCTCTTTCACGCGGGTGGACGAGGGGGTGATGATTTCATCCACGGCCTCAGTGTCATCATCGTGATCTTCAAGATCACGCTCGACTACGTGCACCGGTTTGCCGGACGTATCGGTGGGCGTGGCGTTCGGGGTTTTGCTGTCATCGCTATTCATGGTGCAGACCTCCAGTGGTGTAAACATTGGAGGTGACGTTGCGGTGGGCGTTCGATATTTTTGCGTTGCACTGGAATGAGCGGTGCGCAGAAACTTTGCGCCACAACGATGGCTCGAATCGACTCGATCAACGACTGTCCGGATACCTGACGCCATGCCCCCGAAAAACCTCTTTGCAGCTTTGCTCGGTATGTCTGTTCTGATAATCGGCGAGGCCAGCCACGCCGCCAGTTTCGACTGCGAGCGCGCCAGTGCAGCCGACGAAAAAGCGGTCTGCGCCAATCGCGCGCTTAACGATATGGACGTCAGCATGGCGCTGCTCTACAAGCTCGACCGACGCTTTCTGCCCATGGGCGGGCGTGACGCGTTGATCGGGCAGCAGCACGCCTGGCTGAAAAAACGCAGCCAATGCGCGGCTGATGTGAAGTGCCTGACGGATATCTACCAGCAGCGCATTCAGGTTCTACAGCAGATCATTGATACCCGTGTGGTCACTCAGGGGCCGTTCTAGCACCCTGGTGTCGTCTGAGTGTGCTGCGATGAAACAAGAAAACCGCCGC
>NZ_QAIU01000439.1:348-655 GCF_003061205.1 Pseudomonas sp. HMWF006 | reverse complement strand
TCAGCGGCCACAACGCCTTGCTCAGTCCTTGTCACAGATCCCTGCTATTGGGGCAATTGCAGATTATCCAGCGCGCGGTTCACCGCCAGCTCGCTCAGCATGATCAGTTGCGCAATCCCCAGCAGCGTCCGGCGCTGCGCTACCGGCAACAGGGCGGCGGCGTCATGGGCGATGGTTCTGGCTGAAGCGAGTGTGTCGCTGGCATCGACCAGCAGTTCCTCGTTTTTGAAGTCGGCGGTGACGGCGTACATCCCGCGGCTTCTGCGTGGCAGTGGGGTGGAGCCGGGCGGGCAGAGGTAGTGATCGA
>NZ_QAIU01000439.1:0-338 GCF_003061205.1 Pseudomonas sp. HMWF006 | reverse complement strand
CGGGGCGGCGGTTTTTTTATGCATTAAGACTTGTGCTGGCTGTGAGGCCGCCATCGCGGGCAAGCCTGCTCCCACAGGTTGTGCGTGTAAACACAGGTTTGTGGGCAACACCGTCCCCTGTGGGAGCGGGCTTGCCCGCGAAGGCGTCAGCGGCCACAACGCCCTGCTCAGTCCTTGTCACAGATCCCTGCTATTGAGGCAATTGCAGATTATCCAGCGCCCGGTTCACCGCCAGCTCACTCAGCATGATCAGTTGCGCAATCCCCAGCAGCGTCCGGCGCTGCGCTGCCGGCAACAGGGCGGCGGCGTCATGGGCGATGGTTCTGGCTGAAGCGAGT
>NZ_QAIU01000438.1:21196-24200 GCF_003061205.1 Pseudomonas sp. HMWF006 | reverse complement strand
CAACTGCCGGGCAAAACCGTGCGGATGAAGATCGATTTGGCGGCGGAAGAACGGCCTGCCATCGGCAAGACCTGGGTCAAAGTACCTAACGGCTGGAAGCGTTGCCTGGGCGACAACTTCGAAGACCAGGATGCCTTCTGCTTCGGTAACCACACCGATTTCAGCACCTTCCAGATGGTTGATGGCCGCATCTGCACCATCTATCCCGGCTGCACGGAATAAGGAATGTTCCACATGACGTCACTTGATAAGGACCTGCAATCACCGCTCAACAGCCGCCTGCTGAGCTGCCCGGCACAAGGCAACTGGAGCAGTTTTCAACTGGTCGATGAGTTTGGCTCTGGGGAAGCTTATGGAGGATTGGCCTATGTTGCGGTCGATTCGGAGGGGCAACTATTCAATGGATACCTTGATATCAACGGTGTTGGCAAAGTCGACAACTATTGCGCAGGCCCGATTGCGTTGCGTTTCGAACAGGCTTACGAGGCTCAGGAAAAAGTCTATCTACGCGTAATGGAACGCCCCCACTACCCCCTGAAAATCACCGAACTCCAGGTTCGCGCCGAACAAACCCGTTACCGCAATCCGGACGCCACCCGTAACCGCGAACAACCCGTTACGGACGGCGACGAATACATCCAGGTAGAGGTGCGCCATCTGGTCCGGCATGTCGCTCATCTGCCGCCCGAGGTCTATCGCCACTACCCCGCCAACAGCGGCCTGTCAGCGATCATGGGCAAGCATGCACAGGTCGGCGTCGCCCTGGCCTCGCGCAAACACTCGGTGCTGGAAGTGCGTGCATTGCGGGCCTTGCGCCCGATGCTGTCGACGGCGCCGGAGTTCTGCGCACTCAACCTTTACCAACTGGCATTGATGGCCACCCTGAGTTACTGCCCTTTTGGCCAGAAACCCGCCACCGCGCCGATCAAGGAACCCCGGGTCACCTTCCCCACACAACCCAGCGTGGGCAACTGGTTCGCCGATGCCCTGGCCAAGTCCGACGAGTTGTGGCGCGTCGACGCCGCGCAAAGCACAGCCTATTACCCCCTGTATGAAGACGTGGCGTATTCCAGAAGGCTGGAAATCGTGCCGTTCGATCCGGCGCTGTATGAGGTCAATGATCCGGCTCTTGGAGACGATCAGGAGCACCCAGAGAAGATCCACTTTCTCGACGACAGAATCCTCGGGAAAGAAGCGACCGACACCCAGGCGTTCATCACTCACAATGACGAACTGATCCTGATTGCAGTACGTGGAACCTTAGAGATCATTCCTGATGGGTTGCGCGATGCCGATGCATTACAAGTGCCGTTCGAAGAAGGAGAGGGTCAGGTCCACCGAGGTTTCTACCAAGCAGCAAAAAAAGCCGCGGCTTTCGCAATTAGCTATCTAGACCGATTCTACGCCGGCCAAAAACTACTCATCTGCGGCCACAGCCTAGGCGGCGCAATCACCCTGCTGCTCGCGGAAATGCTGCGCCGCAGGTCCGAAGACTACAACATCCAGCTCTACACCTACGGCGCCCCCCGCGCCGGCGACACCGTCTTCATCAAAGCCGCCGCCCCGCTGGTGCATTACCGCATGGTCAACCACAACGACCCGGTACCCAGCGTGCCGGGCAGCTGGATGAACACCAAGACCGGGGTCTACGGGGCTGGCGCGGCGCTGATGTTTACCAATGTGCCGGTCGGTCTGTCGGTGTTCGTCGCGGGCATTACCAACTGGACGGGGGAAGCCTATGCCCACCACGGCACCCTGCATCACGCCATGCCGGTGGAGTTCGGGCGTCAGCAGATGTCTTCGATCCTGTGGGAGCCGGGCTGCGACACCATCACCCAGCACGCCGCGTGCACCGTCGCGCTGCAGCAGAAAAACGGCCTGCCGGATCGTCCGGGCTTGTTGCGGCAGATCTTCAACGCCGGGCATCACTCGATGGTCGGCGGCTATGTCCCGGCGTGCTGGGCAGCCTTGCGCCGCTGGCAGCAGGCCCATGAAGCGAATCGCACGCGGGTCACCGACCGCGAGTTCGAATGGGTGGACGAGGCGCTGCTGCGCATTACCCGGCAATTACGCGCCGCCCGCAAGGATCTGCTGGCCCGGCCAGCGGCCTACGTGCGCACTCAGGAGCGCACGATCGAGGCGATCAGCCACGAAGTCAGCCGCATCGAGACCACCCATGCGCGCCTGAGCGCTCTGCGGTACAAACGGGTCAGGGCCACGGACGTCTATGGCCTGTTCGCCGCACAGCCGGAGCTGCTCGCCGAAAGCGTGCAACGCTGGCGCGCGCACCCGGAAAACCTCAAGGAAGAACAACTGGCGCAGGCACCGGACAACGCCAGCAACGATGCGCTGCTGACCTCACTTTACGGGCATACGATTGGCGCGCCGCATACGCTCGATATCGACTCGATCATCTAACGCAACCTCACCTTCAACTGACTGCACATCCCCTTGTAGGAGCGAGCCTGCTCGCGAAAGCGTCCTGTCAGCCAACAACGATGCTGGATGAATCGTCGTCTTCGCGAGCAGGCTCGTTCCCACAGGGTTTGTGCAGGCCTAGCCCTGCGGATACCAGACCAGCCGCTCCGCCGCAGGATTGCTTTGCTCCACCGCGAAACCCAGGGCCAGGTAATGCCGGCGCGCATGCGGGTTGCTGGTCCAGACCACCGTCGCCACCGGGCAGCGGATCTGTTGCGCAGCTTTCTGCACGCCTTGCAGCACAGCGCGGCCAAAACCCTGGCCGCGCGCCTGCGGGACGAAGGCCAGGTACAGCACGCGAATCTCGTTGGGGCCGAAATCAGTGCTGAGGGCACCGATCGCCGTGCCGAGCTTTTCCACCACGTAGTGCATGGCGTTGGGGTAGTTGTCGCCCATGCCCTGTTCCTGCACCTGGAACTGCTGGGCGACCACTTGCTGCACCTGTTCCGGCTCGCCGTCGATCCACTGCAGATCCGGCCGCGCGGTTTGATACAGGCTTTGTAGAAACGGCCCGTCGGTTGGCCGC
>NZ_QAIU01000438.1:12145-21186 GCF_003061205.1 Pseudomonas sp. HMWF006 | reverse complement strand
CTGCTGCGTTGTCCGCCATCGTGCTCTCCGTTAGAAACCGCTTTCCCTGACCCCCAGCGCCGCCATCCGGCGCCACGCCACACCGAGCAACGACTCACCGTTGCCCTGCACCACCACCACGCCGCGCAATGGCTGCACCGGCGTCGCTGGCGCATCGACAGCGCTCAGGCGCACGCCGTACTGCGCCTGCACCGGTTCTGCGCGTTGCTGTTGATCGCGGCGCACGGCGATCGGCCCGTGGTGATCGGAGGTCAGCGCCTCCTGATCGACATAGGCCACGCCGTTGCTGTCGATTTCGTTGAGTTGCACGGCGAGCGCCGGGTGCATTGGATCGTCTGCAATGAAGCGCCCGCTGGCTCCCGGTTTGACTCGCCACAATTCGGATTCGGCCAGATAACCGCGCAACCGTGTGCCGTCTTCAACCACTCGCGCCAGCGCATCATGGGTCGACAGCCAGCGCCCGGGCGTCAGGTTCGGCAGCAGATCACGCACACGACCGGCATGCGGGGCACGCAACAGCAGACGTTCACGCTGTGCGCTCAGACCGCGATATTGCGCCACCGCTTCGGCCAGTTTCTGCTCGATGATACTGGCGTCGGCAGCGGTTTCGCTGCGGCCGGCCTGACGGCGCATGAGCAATTGCTGGATCTGGATTTCCCGGCGGACGATGACCAGTTTCGAGTCGAGATCCGGGGATTCGAGCTCGATCAGCACGTCGCCCTGGGCAACCGTTTGCCCGTCTGCAACCTTTACCGATTTCACCCGCGCCGACGCCGGTGCGTGCAGGGCACTGGCGCGCCCGGCCTCAAGCATCGTCGGCAATTCCACCGAACTGCGCCACGGCACAATCAGCACCAGCAACAGCCCGAGCACCGCGAGACTGCTGAGCAGCACCCGTGGACCGTGCGCCTGTTCGCGGCGGCTCCACCACTGGCGCCACTCACTCATGATCGGCAAGAAGATGAACCACACCAGTTCCACCAGCATCAGGAAGATCCCCAACACCTTGAAGAACAGGTGATAGACCGCCAGCGCGATCCCGAAAAACAACGCCGCACGCCACAGCCACGAGCCATACCCCCAGATCAGCAAACGCCGTTGCATCTTCGGCGACCATGGCTCCGGCGCCGGCGCGCCATAACCGAACAAAAATTCGCGCAAACGCCAGCGACATAAGGCAAAGGCCCGGCCCTGAAGGTTGTCGACTTCCCACAGGTCACTGAGCAGAAAATAGCCATCAAAGCGCATGAACGGATTGAGATTGACCACCAGCGTGGTGATCCACGTGGCGCTGGCGAGCATGAACGCCGCCGTGCGTCCCGGGCCGTCGGGCAACAGCGACCAGGCCAGCAGCGCGATACACGCCAGCAGCAGTTCCGCGAGCACCCCGCCAGCGCCGATCAGCAAGCGCGCGCGACGGTCATTGACCCGCCAGGCATCACTGACATCGGTGTAAAACATCGGCAGCAGCACCATGAACGCCACGCCCATGCTCTGCACCCGACACCCGGCGCGCTTGGCCATGAACGCATGGCCGAATTCGTGGCACAGCTTGGCGAAGAACAAGGCCACGCCAAACGCCAATGCACCGCCGAGGCTGAACAGGTGCGGGAAGGTGCCGACAAAACGCTGCCAGTCCCGCGACACCAGAAACACCCCAAGGCCGAGGGTCGCCGGCAAACCGTAGCGCAACAAACGCGGACCGAAGCGCTCCAGCCACGGCCAGGCACGGTTGAGAAACGCGTCGGGGCGCCACAGCGGAATGCGGAAGAACAGGTATTGATGCAGCAGGACTTGCCACAGGCTCTGCTTCTGCGCCAGAGCCTTGAGCCGGTAGCTGGCGCGTTGCTGATCATCCATGGCGCTGATCAAATCGTGCCCACGGAGAAACCCCAGCAACTGCTCAAGCTCATCGCCGTCCGGCGGCAGGCCCGGCTCGCGATTGGCTGCGCGCAAGACTTGCTCGGCGTCGCCCAGCGACCAGTGCCGCAACAGACGCATCGCCGCCGTACCGAGCTTGAAATAGCGACCGCGCACCGGATCGGCGAGGGTCCAGCGCGGTGAACCGTCCAGGGCCGGCGCCGCGGACGACAGTTGCAGATCGGCACGCAGGCTCGGCAGGTTCATTTACAGGCCCACGCTCTGGCGCAATCCGGCCAGGGGTCGGCGCAACAGATACAGGGCCAGCGGCGCACGATCGCCAAAGATTTTTGCCGTGCCACGCAGGCCGATGCGCGGTGGCGCGTCAGCGAAACTGGCGTCGAGCCGATACGCCAGTTGCCCGCCCGCTGTCGGCTGCGCCTCGTAGGCCGAGCGCTCCAGCGTGGCGAGATGGCGCTTGAGCGGATCGCTGTCGAGAAACAGTGAGACTTCAGCACCCGGCGCCAGCGCAATCGCATCACCCACTGCCAGTTCGATGCGCAGTTCAGCCTGATTCGGGTCGGCGATTTCCATCAGCCGTTCACCGGTCTGCACCGGCTTGCCGGTCAGGCGCTCGGCATCGGCGAACACCGCAATCCCGTCGCGTTCGGCACGCACTTCGCTGCGCGCCAGTAACTCGCGGGCGTAATCGCGCTCGGCACGTTTTTGCTCGGCACGGGCGGCGAGCAAATCGACCTTGGCGCTGGACTCGGCATCGGCAAACGAACGTTGTGAATTGGATTTCAACTCCGCTTCGGCCACGCCCAAGGCGCGCTCGGCGACATCGGCCTGGGCCTTGAGCGTGGTGCTTTCAAAACGCAGCAGCACGTCGCCGGTTTTCACCGCCTGATTGGGTTTGACCAGAAACTCGGCAATCACCCCATCCAGCGGCGCCGCCACCACACGGCCGCCCAGCGGCACCACTTCGGCCGGGGCCAGCACCGATTGACGCACCGGGATCAGCAAACCGAGCAGCAGCACCGCGAGCAGCGCCACCTGACGCTTGCGCGTCCAGCGCAGGCGCCACGGCTTGCGCGGTTGCAACGCCAGCCAGGCATGACTGTAGGTGTCGCCGAGTTGCGACAGCAGGACTTGTTCGGAAGGATTCCACGGCACATCGCGGGCCAGCCACAACCCGCCGAACACTTGTCCGTCGCGATCAATCAGCGGCAACCAGAACACTTGCGCGGCGGACAGGCTGCGCCAGTCAGCCTGAATGCTGTCGTTGAGCAGTTCAGGAGCAATCACCCGCGCCTGCTTCAGCACATCCTGTTTGAACAACTGCGCCACGGCCTGTTCGACAAATGCCACGAACGGCGCATTCGGCTCGACGGCGCTGACGCCGGTCACGGCCTGCACTTTGCCGGCGATCAACAGTGCCGCATGACGGAAGCCGAACAGCGACTGACCGTCATTGACCAGGCTGTAGGCCAGTTGCGAGGTATCGTGAGCGGCGCGGGTCTGGCGTTCGAGGTCGAGAAAGCGGGCGAACACCTGTTCGGCGCCGCCGCTCACCGGGGCGTTCACTTCAGCTCCGGGAAACGTGCGGTGCCGCTCATGCCGGCCAACAAGCCTTTCGCTTCCGGCAGTGTTGCTACCAGCAACAGTGTTTGACTGCCTTCGTCGATACGCGCACCAAGGCGTTTGACCGTGGCAGCGATCGGCTGCCCGGTTTCATCGGGCACGAAACTGAAGGTCTGGCCGGGCGTGAGCTTCGCCATCCAGCGCGACGGCACCAGCAAATGAATTTCGAGGGTGCGGTTATCCACCACATCGAGCAGCGGCGCGCCGGCCGACACGCTCTCAAAGCGCTGCACCTTGCGCTCGACCACCTGCCCGTCGAACGGCGCGATCACGCTGCAGCGTTTGACCTGCACCTGATACACCTGGGATTGCGCCTGGGTCTCGCTGACCTTGGCCTCGGCCCGCGCCACTTCGAAACGCCCGACGGAATTGAGTGCGGCCAGTTGCCTGTTATGCGCCAGCTCTTCACCGGCACCACGGCTGGCCGCCTGCGCCGCATTGAGTTGAGCCTGATAGGCCGAGCAATCGAAACGTGCCAGCGTGTCGCCCTTTTTGAACGACTCACCCTCGCTGAACGGCAACTCGACAATCCGCCCGGACAATTCGCTGGCCAGCACGGCCTGATCCCGTGCGCGCAACACACCGCGCGCCTCACTGCCGGAAGCCTGCGCAGGCGCTCCGTTATCCAGCAGCGGATCGTCTGCACCGGGCGTTTGCGCCTGAACTGCACACGCCACCAAGGTCAATCCCACAACCCAACCACGAAAACGCCGCATAACCGCTACTCCCTGTCGGATGTGCGGAGTCTACGACAGCAGAGGTTAGCGTCAAGCGAAAGGCCAGCATTGCTCTGAAATGTGATGCTGCAAAAGAGCAGACCGGTTCGAGTTTGTTTAAACGCCGCAGGCTTGCGCCCTTGTCCTGCGAAACGTACAGACGCTTTCGCTCGCGCAGAAAAGAAAGGGACGGTAGACAAAAGCTCTCCAAGAATAAGGTGCGGCGTATTCTCCATCAGTTCCCGCTTCGCGTCCCCACCCCTGAAAAACCTGCGATCAAGCCGGATTATTGGTAGCGACTGCTGCCGGATACACCGACTCCCATCCCCCACCCAGCGCCTTGTACAACCCGACCATGGCCAGCGAAACGCCGGTCGAACTCTCGACCCACTGCTCCTGCGTCGCCAGCAACGCACCTTGCACGGTGAGGACATTGACGAAATCGACCACGCCTTCGACGTATTGCTGTTGCGCGGTGCGCAGGGCGATCTGGTTCTGGCGTACGGCTTCGGCGAGGCTGTCGCGGCGGCGTTGGCTGGCGTTGTAAGCCGTGAGTTGATCGTCGATTTCATGCCAGGCACGCAGCACGGTTTGCTGGTAGGCGATGGCCGCTTCCTGTTGTTGGGCTTCGCGCAGTTGCAGCATGCCGCGCAGGCGTCCGCCGTCGAACAGCGGCAGGCTGAACTGCGGGCCAATGCCGAACGCGCGTGAGCCCCAGGAGCCGAAATCACTCAGCTGCATGGCTTGCGAGCCGACGTTGCCGGACAGGGTGATACGCGGATAGAAATCGCCCTTGGCCACGCCGATGTTGGCGGTGGCCGCGTGCAGGCGTGCTTCGGCCTGGCGGATGTCCGGGCGACGCTCGGCAAGCTGTGAAGGCAGGCCGATGGCGACTTGCTGCGGCGACTGCGGCACGGCGGCGTCTGTGGATAACGTCTTGGCCAAGGCTTGTGGCGGTTCGCCGATCAACAGGCTGATCGCATTGATCAGTTGCGACTGGCGCTGTTCAAGCGCGGGCAGACGCGACTCGATGGCCGCGACTTGTGCGGCGGCTTCGGCGACGTCCAGATCGGTCGCCACACCATCGTTCAGGCGCAGTTGCGAGAGTTTCAGGCTGTGCCGGGCGACATCGAGGTTCTGCTCGGTGACCGCGCGAGTGTTCTGCACGCCGCGCAGCTGGATGTAGTTCTGCGCGGTGTCGGCAAGGACCGCCAGCAACACACCACGACGGTCGTTTTCGGCGACTTCGAGACTGGCGTCGGCGGCTTCGGTTTCGCGGCGCACGCGGCCCCAGACATCCAGTTCCCAGGCGGCGGAGAAACCGGCGTCCCACAGGTTGAAAGCGGAAGCACCGTTGTGCCCGGACGGATCACTCAAGCCTGCGCCGCTGTTGCGTTTGCGTGCGTAACTGCCGGTGGCGGCGGTGTTCGGATAGCGATCCGCAGTGATCACCTGGCGGGCAGCGCGGCTTTGTTGCAAGCGACTGCTGGCCAGTTGCAGGTCGAGGTTGCTCTTCATCGCCCGCTGCGTGAGGGCCGAGAGCTGCGCATCATGGAAAACGTCCCACCAGCGTTCGGTCAGCGGTTCACTGACGGCCTGGCTGGGGGCGGATCTGGCGGGTTTGGCCCAGTCGGCGATTTGTGTGGCTTCGGGCTTGTGGAAGTCCGGGCCGACGGTGCACGCGCTGAGGCTTACTGTGAGCAAGACACTCAAGCCGAGCTGCTGGCAAGCCTGCTCCCACGGAGATCTCTGTTTGAAGTGAGGATCCTGGACAGCTTGCACAATCCCTGTGGGAGCTGGCTTGCCAGCGATGGCGCCAGCCGATTCAACAAAATTCATCGCTGAGTCACCTCGCGCTCCGCCGGCGCCGAACTGCGTGTATCAATGCTCGCCTCCACCGACATCCCCACCCGCAAGCGCTCGGCCAATGGCTGGCCCGGTTCCAGCAGGATTTTCACTGGAATCCGCTGCACGACCTTGGTGAAGTTACCCGTGGCGTTGTCCGGTTTAACCGCCGCAAAGGTCACGCCGGTGGCCGGCGCGATGCTCTCGACGCGTCCACTCAGCGCTTCGCCGCCAAGACTGTCGACGCGTACCTGCACGTCCTGCCCCGGCTGCACGTCGGTCAGTTGGGTTTCCTGAAAGTTGGCGACCACATACGCCTGCTTCAACGGCACCACTGCCAGCAACTTGCTGCCCGGCGTCACATAGGCGCCAACGCGCACCGCGCGCTCCCCGACCATGCCATCCTGCGGGGCGGTGATGCGCGTGTAGGAAAGTTCGAAACTGGCAATTTCCAGCGCTGCCTGCGCATGTTTCAAACTGCCTTCGGCGGCATCGCGCTGCGCCGTCAGAATCTCCACCTGCTTGCGCTCGGCGGCCAGTTTCGCGCTGGCGGTATCGAGCCGTGCGCTCGCCTGATCAATACGGGTACGCGCCTGTTGCGCGTTCTGCACCGTGCCGGCGCCGACACCGGCCAGGTGGTTGTAGCGATTGAGTTCCTGCTGCGCGAAAGCCATTTGCGCCTTGGCCGAGACCACCGAGGCCTGGGCCTGGGCGATCACCGAGGTCTGCCGTTCCAGCGTCGCCCTGGCGTTTTGCAATTGGGCGCGGGCGACCAGGGTCTGCGCGTCGGCGGCCTCGGCGGCGGCGCGCAAATCACGGTCATCGATCAACGCCAGCAACTGCCCGGCCTTGACCTGCTGGTTGTCTTCCACCAGCACGTCCTTGATAAACCCGGCCACGCGCGGCACCACCAGGGTGTAGTCGGCAGAGACGAACGCATCATTGGTGTTCTGCTGAGTACGTTTGCCGAACAGGCCTGGCATCGCCAGATACATCAGCACGCCGACCGCCAGTGCGGCAGCCACGGCCACCGCGAGTTTCTGTTTTGCTTGAGTCGTCATAAAAACCTTCTGTTTCAGTACAGCCGTCAGGTCGGTGCGCGCGGTGGGAAGATCCGCGTCGGCAGCCAGAAAATCAGCAGGATCAGCGCCACTGCGACGCCCGCCATGCACACATAGAGGTCGGACGAAGTCAGCACCACGGCCTGTTCGTGCAGGCGATGGGCGAGCCCCGGATCGCTGCGATCAGCCAGAGGCGAATTGCCAAGGTTGTCGATCAACATGGTCGAGTGGAAATGCAGGCGCGCCGTGGTCAGCGCTTCGATCACACCGGTGGCGACCACCGCCGCCAGGCCTTTCACCGTGTTGAACCACGCGGAGGCAAACGGCCCCTCCTGCGGCTGGATGCTGCCGGTGGACAACATCAACAGCGGCAGCACCGACATCGGCTGGCCGAAGATCTGCAACCACTGCAGGAGGTAGAAATTGTCGCGAATCCATTCCGAGGTCAGCAGCGAGCCGCCCAGGCAGGACAGCGTCAACAGGCTCAAGCCGATGCCTAGCACCCAGCGACAATCGACCCAGCGCAGGTTGCACAGCGCCGCCACCAGCGGCAGCGCGAGCAACTGCGGCAAAGCGGCGATCAGCATGATCGGCGCGGTCTGCACCGGGCGATAACCTTGTACCTGCGCCAGATAGCTCGACGGAATCAACACCACGGCCTGCAACACCACCAGCACCCCGGCGAGGGTCATCAGTGCGAACGACAGGTTGCGGATGCCGAGCATCTGCAGCTTGAAAAACGGAATCGGCTGCGACCACTCGTTGATCAGAAACGCCACCAGCAACAGCGAGCCGGCGCCGAGCAAACCGCAGATCAGGTCCGACTCGAACCAGTCCAGCCGGTTGCCCTGGAGCAAGCCGATCACCAGCATGCAGATCGCCGGAAAACCTAGCAGCAGGCCCTTCCAGTTGAACGTCTTAAGGCGCTCCAGGCGCAGCGGGTCCTGCGGAATGCCCCAAGCGATCATGGCCATGGCAATCAGGCACGGCACGATGATTTGCCAGAACGTCCATTGCCAGCCGACGTATTCACTCCATAAGCCGGCCAGTGGCGTGCCGAGGCCCGGGCCGAACGTCGCCGTGAGCGCGTAGCCGGCCAGGCCATACAGCTTGAAATTGGCCGGCAAAAAGCGCAGGGCCACGGTCATCAGCATCGGCGGCAACGCGCCACCGGCCAGCCCTTGCAAGGTGCGCATCAACAACAGGCTTTCGTAATTGGGGGCGAACGGGCACAGCAAGCCGAGCAACGTGAACAGACTGATCGCGCCGAGGGTGAAACGGCGCAGCGAAAAGGTCACCGAGCACCACGGTGCGAACGCCATCGCCGCCACCGAGGTCGCGGCGTAGCAGGCGACCAGCCAGGTGCCTTCGTCGTAGCCAATGTTCAGCGCGCCCCGGATATCGGCGAGCGCGACTTTGGTCACCATCTCGTTAAGACCCGAGACCAGCACAGCCAGCAGCACACCGACCAGACCGGTGATGATCCGCGCGCCGAACAGCGGTGGCGTGGCCGCCGTCGCCGGACTGGCCGCAGCGATGGGCGCCGGAGCCGTCAGGGAAGTCATGAATGCACACTCCGGAGGGAAAAATACCGGAGCATCTTAGTCGGGCTTACTACTGACGAAAATTGACTTATTGGCAGGATATAAGTGCGTCAGACACAACTATTTCACTGTAGGCGTGAGCCTGCTCGCGATGGCGCCGTTTCGGTCGATATTTTCGCCGACTGATACACCGCTGTCGCGAGCAGGCTCACGCCTACAGGGTTCGTGTGGTTTTCGGAATCAGGGCTGGGCGGCCAGCCAGGTTTCGTCGCAACAGGCCTTGAGCGTCTCGCGCAGCCAGCGGTGCGCCGGGTCCTTGTCGAAGCGCGGGTGCCAGGCCTGGGTCAGCATCAGCGTCGGCAACGGGATTG
>NZ_QAIU01000438.1:1365-12135 GCF_003061205.1 Pseudomonas sp. HMWF006 | reverse complement strand
GGCAGGATCAGGTCGGAATCAGGCAAGGCAAACATCGCCGCATGGAAGCTCGGCGCGATCACCGCCACCCGCCGCTCCAGCCCCAAGGCGTTCAGCGCAGTATCAATCGGGCCACGGGCAATGCCACGACGCGACATGCTGATGTGGGAGAAACCGGCATAACGCTCGGCGGTGATTTCGCCGTCGAGCAACGGATGGTCCTCACGCACCAGACCGACAAAATGCGTGGAGAACAGGTTCTGCACTTTCACTTCCGGGGTCACCGGCCGGGTATTGCTGACACTCAGGTCGATCCGCCCTTCGCGCAACGCTTCATCGTCGCCGTCGCCTTCCGGGACAAAGCGTAATTCGCAATGCGGGGCCTGCTGGTCGAGGGTGTCGAACAGTTTTCCACCGTACACACCGACGAAAAAGTCGTTGGCGCGGATGCTGAAGCGGCGGCGCAGAGTGCCCAGTTCGACGGCGTCTGCCGAGCGGAACAACAGCGCGGCGTGTTCGACCACATCGCGCACCTGCTCGCGTAATTCCAGGGCTTTGGGTGTGGGCACCAAGCCACGGCCGGCGCGCACCAGGATCGGGTCGCCGATGGCTTCGCGGATGCGCGTCAGCGTGCGGCTCATGGCCGCCGGGCTGAGGTTCATCCGCCGCGCAGCACCGACCACGCTGCCCTCGTCGAGCAAGGCGTCGAGGGCGACCAGCAGGTTCATGTCCGGCAGTTGCATACAGAGCACTCGTGGCTGATCAGGATTGATCTGCGCGCAATGCTAGCAAACATCGTTTAAGTAAGGAGGCGCCCGACAGAACGCCATCGCTGGCAAGCCAGCTCCCACATTGATTTAGGGAGCTCACAAAGTCTACGGCCACCGCAAAACCTGCGGGAGCTGGCTTGCCAGCAATGGGGCCAGCCGCAACGCCACAGAATTACCGCTGCATCCCCCACCGCTTAACGGTCACCCGCTCCAGCGTATCGAAAACCAGATTCTCAACGAGCAACCCGATCAAAATCACCACCGCCAACCCGGCAAACACCTTGTCGGTATACAGCTCATTGCGATTCTGAAAGATGTACCAGCCCAACCCACCCTTGCCACTGGTCGCACCAAACACCAGTTCTGCCGCGATCAATGTGCGCCAGGCAAACGCCCAGCCAATTTTCAGCCCGGCAAGAATCGACGGCAGCGCCGCCGGGATCAGAATAAACAGCACCAGTCGCAAACCCTTCAAACCGTAATTGCGCCCAGCCATGCGCAGAGTTTCCGAAACGCCGAGAAACCCGGCATAGGTGTTCAGCGCGAGCGCCCACAGCACCGAATGCACCAGCACGAAGATCAGGCTGTTCTGCCCGAGGCCAAACCACAGCAGCGCCAATGGCAATAAGGCAATCGCGGGCAACGGATTGAACATCGAGGTCATCGTGCTCAGCAGATCACGGCCCAACTGCGTCGATACCGCCAACGTGGTCAGGGCAAATGCCAGCACGATGCCGATCAGATAACCCTTGAGCAACACCACCAGCGATATCCACACCTTGGCCAGCAACTCGCCACTGAGCAGGCCGTCGAACAGCGCATGGCTGGTTTGCAGGAAACTCGGCAGCATCAGGTCATTGTTCTGAATCCGCGCGACCACTTCCCACACGACAGCGAGCACAATCAGGATCAGGCCTTTACGCAGCCAGCCCTGTTGCCACAGCTGCGTGCCGAGGGACAACTCGCGCTCGACCGGCACTTCGGTCAGCGGCTCCAACTTAATTTCGAATTCTTCACGCACGGATGATGAATGGCTCATCGGGTAGTCCTCCTGGCCGCTCAATAAGCGATGCGAATGTCGTTGAAGTCGTGGTCACGCTCGGTTTCCGGCGACTGGCCTTCATCGAACAGCAAGCGATGAATGCGCCGCGCCGATTCCTGAAACGCCACGCCGCCAAGGCTTTGCAGATCGTATTGATGGCTGTGCACTTCAGCGCGCACCCGCCCCGGGTGGGGTGACAGCAGCAGGATGCGATTGCCGACCACCAGTGCCTCTTCGATCGAGTGCGTGACGAACAGCAAGGTGAAGCGCACTTCTTCCCAGAGCAGCAGCAATTCTTCCTGCATCTTGCGCCGGGTCAGTGCATCCAGCGCGGCGAACGGCTCGTCCATCAAGAGGATTTTCGGCTGCATCGCCAGCGCCCGGGCAATCGCCACCCGCGCCTTCATGCCGCCGGACAACGTGTGTGGATAAGCATCGGCGAACGCCGCCAGGCCAACTTTTTCCAAATAGTGCAGCGCGCGTTCTTCGGCTTCTTTCTTCTTCAGAGTGCGCGATGCGAGGAGCGGGAACATCACGTTCTGTTTGACGGTTTTCCACGGTGGCAGCTGATCGAATTCCTGAAACACCACGATCCGGTCCGGACCCGGCCCCTCGATCCGCTGACCTTGCAGGCGGATCTCGCCTTCACTCGGCGCAATGAAACCGGCGGCCGCTTTGAGCAACGTGGATTTGCCACAACCGGACGGGCCGAGCAGCACAAAGCGATCGGCCGGATCGATTTCGAAACTGACCTGGTGAGTGGCGCGCACCACGCGTTGCGGCGTGCGGTATTCGAGGCTGACATGATCGACCGCCAGCAGCGCTTCGCTGCGAGCGATCGGGTTGCTGGCCGCGTGGCCTTGCAAGGGGGCGTTCATTATTTGATCAATCTCCGGCGAATCAGAAAGGCGCGTCGCCCTGAATGGTCGTGCGATACAGCTTGCGGCGCAGGTGCGCGGGGCAGCCGGCGGCGAGGTGGATCAGCGAACGGTTGTCCCAGAACACCATGTCGTGGGGCTGCCACTGGTGGCGGTAGATGTTTTGCGGCAGCACGCTGTGGGCATAGAGCTCGGCGAGCAGCTGTTTGCTCTCGTCTTCCGGCAAACCGACGATGCGCGTGGTGAAACCTTCGCTGACGAACAGCGCCTTGCGGCCGTTTTCCGGGTGGGTACGGACGATCGGGTGCACGACTTCGGCGACCTGGGCCAGTTGCTCCGGGGTCAGCGTCGGACGCCAGTTACCTTCGAATTTGGTCTCGCTGTAGCGCGCCGTGTAGGAGTGCGCGGCCGAGCGACCTGCGACCGCTTTGCGCAGCGCTTCAGGCAGGTGGTCCCAGGCTTTGTGCATGTCGGCGAACAAGGTGTCGCCGCCCTCGGATGGCAGTTCTTGCGCGTGCAGCATCGAGCCAAGGCTCGGCAGCTCTTTATAGGAAAGGTCGGAGTGCCAGAACTTGCCGGCATCGCCGAGGCCGATGTTCTGGCCGTTTTCGACGATGTTGGAAACGATGAGGATTTCCGGGTGATCCGCCAGCAGGAACTGCTTGAGCACGTGGATCTGCAACACGCCGAAACGGCGGCTGAAGTCGATCTGCTGTTGCGGGGTGATGCGCTGGTCGCGGAACACCACAACGTGGTGATCCAGATGCGCGCGGTGAATGCGGGCGAAGTCCTGGTCGTTGACCGGGCGGGTCAGGTCCAGGCCGATGATTTCGGCACCGACGGCACCGCTGAACGGACGAATCTCGAAGGTTTGCGGCGCGGCAGTCGCGGCGCTTGGGGTGGCAGTAGCTGCGGACATCTTTCAATCTCCCACGCACGACGCGCTCACGGGCGCGCTCGTCGATCAGACACTCACGCTGGATTGCGTGTTGGTTCAGGTCGTGCGGCGCGCCGATTGGTCGGCAGGTACGCAGGGGGACGACTTTAAAGCTATAAGAACTGGAAATTAAATACCGTTAATGAATAACGATATGGCGGATGGTGAGGAATGGACTGGATGGTGAGTGACGATTAGTGTCACTTTTGGGCGTAATGCGGCGATTTATCGGACGCCATCGCTGGCAAGCCAGCTCCCACAGGTTCTGATGTCGATCACATGATCGTGTTCCAACCAAGAACTCTGTGGGAGCTGGCTTGCCAGCGATGAAGCCGGTCAGGCCACTAGAGAATCAACGTTCGTGCAACGCCTCGGCTCGCGCCCGGATGATCGGCTTGAGCAGGTAACTCAACACCGACTTCTTGCCGGTGATGATGTCCACCGACGCGACCATCCCAGGAATGATCAACAGCGGTTTCTCATCGGTACCCAAGTGGCTGCGCTCGGTGCGCACCTTGATGATGTAGTAGGTGGTTTTCTTGTCTTCGTCGGTGATGGTGTCGGCACCGATCTGTTCCAGCTTGGCTTTCAACCCGCCATAGATGGTGTAGTCATAGGCGGTGAACTTGACGATCGCTTCCTGCCCCGGGTGCAGGAAGGCAATGTCCTGCGGACGGATCTTGGCTTCGACCAGCAAGGTGTCATCCAGCGGTACGATTTCGACCATGTCGCTGCCCGGCTGAATCACCCCGCCGATGGTGTTGACCAGCAACTTGTTGACGATGCCGCGCACGGGCGAGGTAACCAGCGTCCGGCTGACCCGATCCTCCAGCGCCTTGCCGGTGGCCTGGGCCTTGTTCAGGTCGGTGCGCGCTTCATTGAGCTGGGTGAGCGCATCGCTGCGGAACTTGCCGCGCGTCTCGTCGATCTTGCGCTGCACTTCCTTGATCGCCGATTCCGCACGCGGGATTGCCAGGGTGGTGGCGTCGAGCTGACCACGGGTTTCCACCTCGGCACGCTTGAGGCGCAAGACTTCTACCGGGGACACCGCGCCCTGCGCCACCAGCGGCTCGGACATGTTGATTTCCTGACGTTGCAAGCCCAGTTGCTGACGATACTGCGCCTGCTTGGAGCTGAACTCGCGCAGCTCTTGCTGACGCTGGATCAACTGCTCCTGCAAACCACCGATCTCGTCGTGCAGTTGCTGGCGGCGGCTGATGTACAGCGACTCTTCGCTTTTCGCCTGGCCCGGCACGGCTTTGAGCACGTCTTCAGGGAAATTCAGCGGACGGTCATCGACCTCGGCACTCAGACGCTCGACGCGCAGCAGCATCGACAGCCGATCGGCCTCGGTTTCGCCGACGTTGGAGGCAAATCGCGTATCGTCGAGGCGAATCAGCGGTGCACCGGCTTCGACAATCTGGCCTTCCTTGACGAACAGCTCGGAGACGATCCCGCCCTCCAGGTTCTGGATTTTCTGGATCTTCGACGACGGAATCGCCTTGCCGTCGCCCTTGGTCACTTCGTCGATCACGGCGAAGTTGGCCCACAGCAGCAGGAAGATAAAGAAGCCGATGATCGCCCAGATGGTCAGACGCACGACGCGTGGGGCGTCTTCGATCAGCGCTTTGTTGACCTCCGGCAGCGGCTGGCCCTGCAACGAAGCAGAGCCCTTGAAGTAGCGACGGATCGAATCCTTGACACCCGACTTAAGCAACACTGATCTGCCCCTTCTTCAACGCTTCCATCACCGCCGCTTTCGGACCGTCAGCGAGAATCTGCCCACGGTCGACCACCAACAGGCGATCCACCAGCGACAGCAGCGACGCCCGGTGCGTCACCAGCACCACGGTCTTGTTTTCTATCACCGCCGCGAGGCGTTGCTTGAGGCGTTCTTCGCCAGTGTTGTCCATGGCGCTGGTGGGCTCGTCCATCAACAGGATCGGTGGATTGAGCAACAGTGCCCGCGCAAGGGCGACGTTCTGCCGCTGGCCGCCGGACAGGTTTTGTCCGCGCTCGCCGACTTGCAGTTCATAACCTTGCGGGTGCAGACGGGCGAACTCGTGGACACCGGCCAGTTCGGCGGCTTGCAGCACCAGTTCGTCCTCGACATAACGTGCGCCGGACACCAGGTTGTCGCGCAGGGTGCCGGACAGCAGCTGAATGTCCTGCGGCACGTAGCCGATGTTGTAGCGCAGTTCGCTGACGTCGATCTGGCGGATATCCACACCGTCGACCAGCAACGCGCCGTCGTCCGGCTGATACAGGCCCACCAGCAGTTTCGCCAGCGAACTCTTGCCCGAGCCGCTGCGGCCGATGATGCCGATCTTCTCGCCGGGACGGATCACCAGGTTGATGTTCTTCAGCGCCGGGTTCTGTTGTTCCGGGTAGGTGAAGTTGAGTTGGCGGCATTCGATCGCGCCCTGCAGGACCTTGCGGCTAAGCGGGCGTTCTTCGAAATTGCGCTCCTGTGGCAACTCCATCATCTGATCGACCGAGGTCATGGTCACCCGCGCCTGCTGGTAACGCGTCAGCAGGCCAGACAGCGAGGCCAGCGGGCTGAGTGCGCGGCCACTGAGCATGTAGCAGGCAATCAGACCGCCCATGCTCAGGTTGCCGGCGATGATCTGGTAGACGCCGAAGACGATCATGATCACCCCGGCCAGTTGCTGGATCAGCAGGGTGATGTTCATCGCCAGACCGGAGAGCATTTTCACTCGCAGCTCGAGGCGGCTGAGGGTGCCGATGGTCTGTTCCCACTGGTATTGGCGTTCGCTTTCGGCGTTGTTGACCTTGACCGCGTCGAGGCCGGCGAGGGTTTCGATCAGGCTCGACTGGCGCTCGGCACCGAGGGCCATGGTGCGCTCCATCGTCGCGACCAGCGGCTTCTGCAAGGCATAGCCGATCAGCAGGGCAATCGGGAACGCCAGCACCGGAATCCACACCAGGTGCCCGCCGAGAATGGCGATGACGATGAAGATCAGGATGGTAAACGGCAGGTCGATCAGGCTGGTCAGGGTCAGCGAAGCGAGGAAGTCGCGCAGGCTCTGAAACTCATGGATGTTCTGCGCAAAGCTGCCGACCCGCGCCGGGCGGTATTTCATCGCCATGCCGACGATGCGCTCGAACAGCGTGGCGGAGATGATCAGGTCGGTTTTCTTCCCGGCCAGGTCCAGGCACAGACTGCGCAGGCTCTTGAGGATCAGGTCGAAAATATAGGCCCCGGTGATGCCCAGTGCGAGCACCCACAGGGTCGCTTCGGCCTGGTTCGGCACCACGCGGTCGTAGACGTTCATCACGAACAGCGGCGCGGCCATGGCGATGATGTTGATCAGGAAACTGGCGGCGATCGCATCGGCGTACAGCCAGCGCGAACGCTTGAGGGTATCGCGGAACCACGAGCGTGCACGCGGGATCAGCGTGCCGTGGTTGACGTCGAATTTGTGCTGCGGCTGGGCGAAGAAGACTTTGCCGGTGTAGTCGTCGGCCAGCAGTTCGCGGCTGACCACCGATTCGCCGCCGTCGCTTTCGCTGAGCAGCACCCGGGCGTCGCTTTCACCCTGCCAGCCGAGCAGGACGGCGCTGCGGCCGTCCTTGAGCAGCAACAGTGCCGGCATGGCGATCGCCGGAATTTCTTCCAGCTTGCGTTGCAGCACTCGGCCCTGGAGCCCGGCGCGAGCGGCGGCGCGGGGCAGCAACTCGACGCTCAGGCGTTGCTTGGGCAGCGGCAGGCCGGTAGTCAGCATCGCCGCGCTGGCGGGTTTCTGGTGCAGCATGCAAAGGGCGAGCAGACCGTCCAGTAACGGATCGTCGTGCAACGCGCGTGGATCATGACTGAGTTGAACTCGACTGACTTCTGATTCCACGCTCGACACTCTTTGACAGTTGAAAAGGGATAACTCAATTCATCCCAGGCAGCTGGACCTTGGGCTTCACGTCGTTCTGCACAACGGATGCCAATGGCGCGACCACTCCCTGGCTTCTGAGCAACTCGCCCATGGTCGCCTTGATTCGATACTGAGTAAATAACTGAATGTTTTTGATTTCAGCCAGACGCCGCGAAGCGGTGAACAACTCGTTCTCGCTGTCGAGCAAGTCAAGCAGAGTGCGCTCGCCGAGGCTGAACTGACGCTGGTAAGCGGTGCGCACCGAGGTGCTGTGGTCGACGTACTGCTGAGCGATCGGCACCTGAGCATTGGCGTTGTTCAAGGCGTTCCAGGCCAGACCGAGCTCTTCGTTCAACTGACGCAGGGCGTTGTTGCGGATGTCCAGCGCCTGGTTCGACAGGTACGACTTGGATTCCAGGTCGGCCTTGTTACTGCCGCCCGAATAGAGGTTGAAGCGCATGCGCAGCATGGCCTGCCACTCGTTGTTGTGACCGTTCTGGCCGTCCAGATCGTTGTCGGCGGTGCGACCCAGTTCGGCGTCGAAACGCGGGTAGAAGGTCGACTTGGCGGTTTCGTACTGCTTCTCGGCGGCGGCGATGTCCGACTCGGCCGAACGCAGGATCGGGCTGTTCTCCAGCATCTGTGCGCGGGCTTCATTGAGGTTGGCCGGCATCATCGCCATGAACGGTGCCGGGCGCTCCAACTGATCGGGCATCTGGCCGACGGCGCTGAGGAAGTTGGTCTCGGAGTCGGCGAGGTTGGTCTGTTCGGTGATCAGGTTGTTGCGCGCCTGGGCCATCCGCGCTTCGGCCTGATCGAGGTCGGCGCCGCTGCCGACGCCACGCTGGGTGCGCAACTGGATCTGGTCATAGATGCGCTGGTGGCTCTTGAGGTTTTCCTCGGCCAGACGCACGAATTCGCGGCGGGTCAGCACGTCCAGATACACCTGGGCGACGGTCAGTGCGGTGCGCTCGGAAGTGCCGAGCAACGAGTAGGCGCGGGAGTTGACGGTGGCTTGTTGACGCCCGACTTCGCTGGATGTCGCAAAACCGTCGAAGACCATTTGCGAGAGACGTAAACTTGACTCGCTGCGGTTCAGGGTCTCCCAGTGATTGCCACCGCCGTTGGCGCGAGTGGTCACGCTGTCGGTGCCCTCACGACCATAACCGCCGAGCAGATCGACCTTGGGCAGGTATCCACCTTTTGCTGCCTTTAACTGATAATCCGCAGCCAAACGACTGTTGACCCCTGCCTGGATTTCCGGATGGACATCCAGTGCCTGCTGCATGGCTTCTGGTAAGGATTGTGCTTGTACAAACGAGGCGGCGAGAGCGAAGGGTACGGCGAAAAGCAGTGGCGAACGCATGATAGGAATTTCCCAGAACTTCTTGTCTTGAATCACAGCAAAACGTGGCGCTGCGTCGGATGATGGCAACCAGATTGACCGTATGTCGGAAAGTTCAAAACAGGAACTGGATCACACGCTAAAGGACAGGTCGCCGCGGAAATATCAATGTGACATTAGTGGGGCGATTGTTTAGGATGGCACCCATAAGGTCAATAGTTTGGCATAAAGTTAATCGCGAAAGAATATAGCCAAATTATTGACGAAAACATGCGTCAATCTTGATTCGCAAATTTTAAAAGTACGTCCAGACTGAATCGGCGCCCGAGCCATCAGGTGTATGGAAGTCAACTGAACGTGACACCCGGAGAGTCTTCAATGAGCAGTGTTGTTGCCGTCGTCAAAAGCATTGTCGGTCAGGTATTCGTGGTGTCCCCAGAGGGCGTACGCCGCGTACTCGTTGAAGGCGATCGACTGTTTGTCGGCGATCAGATTGACACTGGCCTCTCTGGCGCCGTGTCGCTGGAACTGGCTGATGGCCGCACCCTGGACCTGGGCCGCGAAACCCAGTGGAGCGCCAACGCGCCCGACTCCAGCACTGACCTGGCCGAAGCCACCGCACAGGCCGCGCCCTCTGTAGCCGAGTTGCAGCAGGCCATCGCCGCCGGTGCCGACCCGACCACCGCCCTTGAAGCCACCGCTGCCGGCGCCACCGCCGCAGGCACTGGCGGTGCCGCTGGTGGCGGCCACAGTTTCGTGATGCTCGACGCCACCGCTGGCCGCGTCGACCCGACCATCGGCTTCCCGACGGCGGGCATCAACGCCGGCGCACAAGCGGCGCAAAACATCACCGGCGGCCAGACCACCGACACCACCACCAACGCCCTGCGTGAGTCGACCCTGAGCCTCAGCGCCACGCCGGCCATCACCGAAGCCGGCGGCGTGCTGGTGTACACCGCAACCCTGACCCAGGCGCCGCTGACCGACCTGACCATTACCCTGTCCAACGGCTCGGTGATCGTGATTCCGGCTGGCTCTACCACCGGCACCGTCAACGTGCCACTGGCACCGAACGACACCGTTTATAACGACCCGACCCAGATCGACGTGACCGTCACCGGCACCACTGGCGGTAACGGCATCACCGTGACCCCGCCGACCACCCCGGCCACGACCCAGGTCACTGACACCATCGACACCACCACCGTCACGCTGACCGCCGGCAACAGCGTCACCGAAGGCGGCCAGATCACCTACACCGCGACGCTGACCAACCCGGCGCAGACGCCGGTGACCGTCACCCTGTCGAACGGTTCGACCATCACCATCGAAGCCGGCCAGACCACTGGCACCGTCAACGTGCCGACTCCGGCCAACGACGTTTATAACAACGGCAGCACCGTCACCACGACGATCACCGGCGCTACCGGCGGCAACTTTGAAAGCCTGGTGCCGAACACCACGCCGGCGACCACCACCGTTACCGACTCGATCGACACCACCAGCGTGAGCCTTACCGCCACTGGTACGGTCGTCGAAGGTGGCCAGATCACTTACACCGCGACGCTGACCAACGCCGCGCAAACCCCGGTGACGATCACCCTGTCGAACGGCTCGACCATCACCATTGACGCCGGCAAGACCACTGGATCGGTCAACGTGCCGACTGCGGCCAACGACGTTTACAACAATGGCAGCACCGTCAGCACCACCATCACCGGTGCTACCGGCGGCAATTTCGAAAACCTGGTGCCGAACACGACGCCAGCGACCACCACCATTACCGATTCGATCGACGACACCAACCTGTCGCTGACAGCCACCGGCACCGTGGCTGAAGGCGGTTCGATTGTTTACACCGCGACCCTGACCAACCCGGCCGGCACGCCAGTCACTGTGACCCTGAGCAACGGCTCGGTAATCACCATCGAA
>NZ_QAIU01000438.1:0-1355 GCF_003061205.1 Pseudomonas sp. HMWF006 | reverse complement strand
GTTCCGGCGCCAGCCGATGACGTCTATAAAGACGCCGGCAAAGTCGAAGTCACCATCAAGGACGCCACCGGCGGCAACTTCGAAAACCTGGTGCCGAGCACCACACCAGCCGTTACCGAAGTGACTGACACCATCGACACCTCGACCGTGAAACTCACGGCTGACACCACTGTGGCTGAAGGTGGCACCGTCACCTACACCGCCACCGTCGGCGCGCCGGTTACCGGCTCGCCTGTCATCGTGACTTTGGCCAACGGTCAGAGCATCACCATCGAAGTCGGCAAAACCAGCGGCACCGTGACCACCACCGCGCCTAACGATGCGTTGGCCGGCAATGCGCCGCTGACCAACTCGATCACCGGTGTTTCCGGTGGTAATTACGAAGATCTGGTCGCCGACAAGACCCCGGTTTCGACCACTGTTACCGACGTCGCCGACACCACCAACCTGTCGCTGAGCGCGACCGGCACCGTGGCTGAAGGCGGTTCGATCGTTTACACCGCGACCCTGACCAATCCGGCCGGCACGCCAGTCACCGTGACCCTGTCGAATGGCTCGGTGATCACCATCGAGGCGGGCAAGACTACCGGCACCGTGACCGTTCCGGCGCCAGCCGATGACGTCTATAAAGACGCCGGCAAAGTCGAAGTGACCATCAAGGATGTATCCGGCGGCAATTTCGAGAATCTGGTGCCAAGCACCACGCCAGCCGTTACCGAAGTCACGGACACCATCGACACCTCGACCGTGAAACTCACGGCTGACACCTCGGTCGCTGAAGGTGGCACCGTCACCTACACCGCCACTGTTGGCGCGCCGGTCACCGGTTCGCCGGTGGTCGTGACGCTGGCCAATGGTCAGAGCATTACCATCGAAGTCGGCAAAACCACCGGCACCGTGACCACCACTGCGCCTAACGATGCGTTGACCGGCCAAGCGCCGATCACCAACGCGATCACGGGCGTGAGCGGCGGCAATTACGAAGACCTCGTTGCCGACAAAACTCCGGTCAGCACCACCGTCACCGACACCACTGACACCACCGACCTGACGCTGAGCGCGACCGGCACCGTGGCTGAAGGCGGTTCGATTGTTTACACCGCGACCCTGACCAACCCGGCTGGCACCCCGGTAACCGTGACTCTGTCGAACGGTTCGGTAATCACCATCGAAGCCGGCAAGACCACTGGCACCGTGACCGTTCCTGCGCCAGCCGATGACGTCTATAAAGACGCCGGCAAGGTCGAAGTGACCATCAAGGACGCCACTGGCGGCAACTTCGAGAATCTCGTTCCGAGCACCGTTCCAGCCGTCACCGACGTGACCGATACCGTCGATACCACCACCGTCAAACT
>NZ_QAIU01000437.1:8478-11287 GCF_003061205.1 Pseudomonas sp. HMWF006 | reverse complement strand
TTCGGTGACCTTGCCGCCCTTGGGGCGCTACCAGTTGCCAGTGCAAAGCCTGATCGTCGCCACCGAACCATTGTCTGCGGCCACCTGGGACGAGATCGGGCTCAATCGCGGCCAGGCCTTCAGTGAATTCAGCCGTCAGGTCACCTACGGCCAGCGCAGTGCCGACAATCGCCTGATCTTCGGCGCCCGTGGCGGCTATCAGTTCGCCGGCAAGTTGCGCCACAACTTCGATCTGACCCGCGATGAAGTCGAACTGCGCCGCTATCTGTTCGGTGAACTGTTCCCGCAGTTGAAGAACGTGCAGATCACTCACGCCTGGGGCGGCAATCTCGGCATGTCCCGGCATTTCAAGCCGCACATGCTCTGCGACCGCGCCAACGGGATCGCGCTGTCGGGCGGTTACGGCGGCGAGGGCGTCGGCGGCAGCAATCTCGGTGGCCGTACGCTGGCGGACCTGATTCTCGAGCGCGACACCGAATTGACGCAGCAACCCTGGGTGTTGCCGGACGGCGGCATTCACGCCCTGCGCGCTTGGGAACCGGAGCCGTGCCGCTGGCTCGGTTACAACGCCATCATCAAAAGCTTTGTCCATGAGGACCAGACCCTGGCCAACCCGGCGACCGCGCCCTGGCGGCGCAAACTCGCCAGTCGGGTGGCTGGCTTCATGGAAGGTTTCATGCACTAAACGCCGTTCTATTCAACAGCAGGTCAGACCATGAGCATTACGCAGTTCAAGAACACCGCCACATTGCAGCTGGACGAATCCAACCCGGTGGCCGTGCCGCTGGGCGAGCCGGTCGCCATTGCGTCGACCACCAGTGTCGAGCGCGACGATGGCGTCGAAACCGGCGTCTGGGCGTGCACCCCCGGGCGCTGGCGCCGGCAGATCACCGCCCAGGAGTTTTGCCATTTCATTTCCGGCCGTTGCACGTTCACTCCGGACGGTGGCGGCGAAACCCTGCATATACAAGGTGGCGACGCACTGATGTTGCCGGCCAACACGCTCGGTGTCTGGGATATCCAGGAGACCGTGCGCAAGACCTATGTCCTGATTTTCTGATTGTTTGATCCTTTGATTGCCTGCCAACAAAAAAAGCCCCTACAGGAATCGACCCATGATCCAGAAAACCCTCGCACTGGCGCCGCTGTTGCTGGCCGTCTCCATCAGTCACGCGGCCGAAACGGTCAAGGTGTACAACTGGTCCGACTACATCGCGCCGGACACCACCAAGCATTTCGAGAAGGAAACCGGTGTCGGCGTCACCTATGACGTCTACGACAGCAACGAAACCCTCGACGGCAAACTGATGACCGGTAAATCCGGTTACGACGTGGTGTTTCCCTCCAACCACTTCATGGCGCGGCAGATTCAGGGCGGGGCGCTGAAAAAGCTCGACAAGAGCCAGTTGCCGAACTGGAAGAACCTCAATCCGGTGCTGCTCAAAGCGTTGCAGACCAACGACCCGAACAATGAGCACGGCTTCCCGTATCTGTGGGGCAGCACCGGCATCGGTTACAACATCGCCAAGGTCAAAGCGGTACTGGGCGACAACGCGCCGGTGGATTCCTGGGATCTGATTTTCAAACCCGAATACATGGAAAAACTGCAGAAATGCGGGGTAGCCATCCTCGACAACGGCCCGGAACTACTGCCGGCGGCGCTCAATTACCTCGGGTTGCCGCCACACAGCAAGAACCCCGAAGACTACAAAAAGGCGGAAGCGCTGCTGATGAAAGTGCGACCGTATGTCAGTTACTTCCATTCCTCGAAGTACACCAGCGACCTGGCCAACGGCGACATTTGTGTCGCGGTGGGTTTCTCCGGCGACATCCTGCAAGCGGAAAACCGCGCCAGGGAAGCGAAAAACGGCATCGAGATCGGCTACGCGATTCCCAAGGAAGGCGCGGCAATCTGGTTCGACATGGTTGCCATGCCTGCCGACGCGCCGGACGAGAAGGCCGGCTATGCGTTCATGAACTACCTGCTGCGCCCGGACGTCATGGCCGGCATCAGCAATTACGTGCATTACGCCAACGGCAACGAACAGGCCGACAGCCTGATCGACCCGGCGATCAAAAATGACACCAAGGTCTATCCGAGCCCGGAGATGATGGGCAAGCTGTTTGCGCTGGAGGCGATGCCGCTCAACATCGACCGAATCCGTACCCGCGTCTGGAACAAGATCCGCACCGGCAGCTGATATTCTTGCGTCTACAAATCCCTGTGGGGGCGGGCTTGCTCGCGAAAGCGGTGTGTCATTCGACGGCAATGTTGACTGATCCGATGCCTTCGCGAGCAAGCCCGCTTCCACAGGGATTTCCAGTATTTGAACGATTGATATCAATGCGCTGGCACGCACTAATAAAGTGCAGGAAAGTGAGACGCGGCTAACAAAAAACAACTTACCGATATTTAATATTTAAATAGAAAATCGTCTGACAATTAGGCGAAAGCACATCCCTTAAAACATTCTTTCGACCCCGCACGCTTTGTTTACGGCAGTTTTTCGAAACAGCTTAATTTGATCTCAAAAAAATGCTTTACGACAGATTTCAAATTGTGTCAGGTTTCTTACGCCTTCATTGGGCGAGTGATAGGACGATCTCGCCAGAGATTGTCGCTATCGGACAAAAACTGTTCCATTGCTAAACAAGGAAGTGTGTTTATGTCGAAAGTAAAAGCTAACGCTATTGATATCACCGCAGACACATTTGTGCCTGTCGGCGCCGTGCAGTCTCTGGCTGCCACCAGCTCCGCCTGGAACCAGATCAATAGCTTCAGCCATCAGTACGACCGTGGCGGTAATCT
>NZ_QAIU01000437.1:3816-8468 GCF_003061205.1 Pseudomonas sp. HMWF006 | reverse complement strand
TGGCAAACCCTCCTTCTCGGTGGATCACGCCGCTACCCAACTGTTGCGGGACGGTGCTTCCTGGCACGACCTCAACAACAGCGGCAAGATCGAACTGACCTACACCTTTTTGACGGCCAAAACCGCCAACTTCAGCGGCCTGGGCGTCACCGGTTTCAGTCAGTTCAGCGCCCTGCAGAAAGCCCAGGCCGTGCTCGCCATGCAATCCTGGGCGGATGTTGCCAACGTGACATTCACCGAAGCTGCCCGTGGTGGCGACGGTCACATGACCTTCGGTAACTACAGCGGCGGCCAGGACGGTGCAGCAGCGTTTGCCTTCCTGCCAGGCACCGAGCCAGGCTATGACGGTCAGTCCTGGTACCTGACCGGCAGTGGCTACGACGTTAACAAGACACCGGGCCTGAACAATTACGGGCGTCAGACCCTGACGCACGAAATCGGCCACACCTTGGGCCTGTCTCACCCTGGCGACTACAACGCCGGCGAAGGCAACCCGACTTACAAGGATGCTTCCTACGGGCAAGACACCCGCGGTTACAGCCTTATGAGTTACTGGAGTGAAAGCAACACCAATCAGAACTTCAGCAAGGGCGGGGTAGAAGCCTACGCGTCCGGCCCGCTGATGGACGACATCGCGGCGATTCAGAAGCTCTACGGTGCCAACACCACCACCCGTACCGGTGACACCACCTACGGTTTCAACTCCAACACCGGTCGCGACTTCCTCAGTGCTTCGTCGTCGAGCGACAAACTCGTGTTCTCGGTATGGGACGCGGGCGGCAAGGACACCCTGGACTTCTCCGGGTTCACCCAGAACCAGAAGATCAACCTCAATGATGCCTCGTTCTCCGACGTTGGCGGCATGGTGGGTAACGTGTCCATCGCCAAAGGCGCGATCATCGAGAACGCCATCGGCGGTTCGGGCAACGACCTGCTGATCGGCAACAGCGTGGCCAACGAGCTCAAGGGCGGTGCCGGCAACGACATCCTCTACGGGGCTGGCGGTGCCGACAAGCTGTGGGGCGGCGCAGGTTCGGACACCTTCGTGTTCGCGGCCAGCTCCGACTCCAAGCCGGGTGCGATTGATCAGATCCTCGACTTCGTCAGCGGTCTGGACAAAATCGACCTGACCGGCATCACCAACGGCGCCGGCCTGCACTTCGTCAGCGCCTTCACCGGTGCGGCGGGCGATGCCGTGTTGACCTCGTCGGGCGGCAACAGCCTGCTGTCGGTGGACTTCTCCGGGCACGGCGTGGCCGACTTCCAGGTCAGCACCGTGGGCCAGGCAGTTACCAGCGACATCGTGGCGTGATGTAACAGGGAAAGCGGCGCGTCATGCGCCGCTTTCTTTACTTGCATCGGTTGGATCTGTAGGCAAGGCTACGCGCCGGAGCGAATATTCCCATGATCAGTAAAGCTTTTACCTACAAGGCAGTGGCGTGGCTTTCCGCGGCGTTCATCATGATTTCTGGAGAAACAAGTATGGCAAGCAGCCTCAGACTCGAAGATCCCTCGGTATTTGCCGGGCAATGGCAGGCGACGCTGACGGCGCGCGAAGATGCGCCGCAGGCGCAGACCCTGCAGGACAAACCCTCGAACACGTGCGTCATCGAGCTGGAGGCCAATCAGACCCTGGGCAAAGGTGCCGACTGCCTGGGCGCATGGCTTGAGCAAACACCCATCGGCTGGTTTCCCGAGCCCGATGGCCTGTCGGTCACCGGTAAGGAAGGCTCAAGAATCCAGTTTTTCAGCCGACAACGTGATGGGCTTTATCTGACGACTTTGAAATCAGGCTTGGTGATTACGCTTGAGCGCTCGGCGCAATAGTCTTGATCAGGCAGCGCATGAAAGGGTTTTAATATAAAGCGTCAATGAAAGGTTATAAGCCGCGATGTTCATGGCAACTGCGCCGCATTAAATAGCGCTAGTTGTTATGAAAGTGTAAGCGGCCACCGGCAAAGAAAGCGCCGACTGTGTGCGGTTAATTAATTTGAAGTCTCGTCAAAGACTGGCGAGAGATATCTCTCAGGAATAATCAATGAAGATGGCGAAGGCCCCAGCCACCGCTCCCCTCATCAAGGCATTGGGTGACTATAAAAGCATTCTGATCAGCGTCGGTTGCTTTACCGCACTGATTAACGTGCTGATGCTGGTGCCCTCCATTTATATGCTTCAGGTGTATGACCGGGTACTGTCGTCGCAGAACGAAACCACCCTGGCGATGCTGTCGCTGATGGTCGTTGGTTTCTTTGCCTTTATCGGCCTGCTCGAGGTAATCCGCAGCTTCATCGTCATCCGCATCGGTAGCCAACTGGAGCGCCGTTTCAACCTGCGGGTCTATCAGGCCGCGTTCGAGCGCAACCTGTTCAAGGGCGAGGGCAATGCCGGGCAGTCGCTGGGCGACCTGACCCACATCCGCCAGTTCGTCACCGGGCCGGCGCTGTTTGCGTTTTTCGACGCGCCGTGGTTCCCGGTCTATCTGTTCGTGATTTACCTGTTCAACGTCTGGCTCGGCGTCCTCGCCACGGCGGGCGCGCTGCTGCTGATCGCGCTGGCGTGCCTCAACGAATACATGACCAAAAAGCCGTTGGGCGATGCCGCCGGTTTTTCGCAGAAATCCAGTCAACTGGCGACCAGTCATTTGCATAACGCCGAAACCATTCAGGCAATGGGCATGCTTGGTTCGCTGCGCAAGCGCTGGTTCCAGGTGCACTCGCGTTTCCTCGGCCTGCAGAATCAGGCCAGTGACACCGGGGCAGTGATCAGCTCGATGAGTAAAACCCTGCGCCTGTGCCTGCAATCGCTGGTGCTGGGGCTGGGTGCGTTGCTGGTGATCAAGGGCGACATGACCGCCGGGATGATGATCGCCGGTTCCATTCTGATGGGCCGCGTTCTGAGCCCGATCGACCAGTTGATCGCCGTGTGGAAACAGTGGAGCGGGGCGAAGCTGGCGTATCGCCGTCTCGACGCCTTGCTGCAAGCGTTTCCACCGAGCGACGAAGCGATGGCGTTGCCGGCGCCGAAAGGGCAGATCACCTTCGAGCAAGTCAGCGCGGGCCCACCGGGGCAACGTGCAGCGACCTTGCACATGGTCAATTTCCATCTGGGTGCCGGTGAAGTGCTGGGTGTGCTTGGGGCTTCCGGCTCCGGCAAGTCGACGCTGGCCCGAGTCCTCGTCGGCGTGTGGCCGACCCTCGGCGGCATCGTGCGCCTGGACGGCGCCGACATCCATCGCTGGAACCGCGACCAGCTCGGTCCGTACATCGGCTACCTGCCGCAGGACATCGAACTGTTCAGCGGCAGCATCGCCGAGAACATTGCGCGGTTCAGCGAGGCCGACCCGCAGAAAGTGGTGGCGGCCGCACAACAGGCCGGCGTCCACGAGATGATCCTGCGTCTGCCGCAGGGCTACGACACACAACTGGGCGAGGACGGCAGCGGTCTGTCCGGCGGCCAGAAGCAGCGCGTGGCCCTGGCCCGCGCGATGTACGGCACGCCGAGCCTGGTGGTGCTGGACGAGCCGAACTCCAACCTCGACACCGTCGGCGAAGCCGCCCTGGCCAGCGCCATCGCCCAGCTCAAGGTCCAGGGCACCACGGTGGTGCTGGTGACGCACCGTTCTTCGGTGCTGGCCCAGGCCGACAAGTTGCTGGTACTCAACGAGGGTCGTTTGCAGGCCTTCGGTCAGAGTCAGGAAGTGCTCAAGGCGCTGTCCGGCCAGCAGGAGCAACAACGTGAGAAAGCTGCACAAGCACCGGGCGGGCTCAGCATGAACCGGCAGTACCAGCCCTCGACAAGGAATTCGGGTGTATGAGCAGCGCCAGCATGAACACTGAAAACGAAGCGAACATGGAACACGCCTACATCACTGAACTCCCGGAGCGCGACGCGAAGTTTTTCGCCCGCATGGGCTGGATTCTGGCCATCGTCGGCGCCGGCAGCTTCTTCACCTGGGCGGCATTGGCGCCGCTGGATCAGGGGATTCCGGTGCAGGGCACCGTGGTGGTGACAGGCAAACGCAAAGCCGTGCAGTCAATGAGCAGCGGTGTGGTCAGCCGCATTCTGGTGCGCGAAGGCGAGATCGTGAAACAGGGGCAACCGCTGTTTCGTCTCGACCAGACCCAGGTTGCGGCTGACGTGCAATCGCTGCAAGCGCAATACCGCATGGCCTGGGCCAGCCTGGCGCGTTGGCAGGCCGAGCGTGACAACCTCAAGCAAGTGACCTTTCCGGCCGAACTGAGCAGAGATCCGGACCCGCGTCTGGCCCTGGTGCTCGAAGGCCAGCGTCAACTGTTCAGCAGCCGCCGCGAAGCGTTCTACCGCGAGCAGGCCGGGTTGCGCGCCAGCATCGAAGGCGCCACCGCGCAACTGGCCGGCATGCGCCGTGCGCGCACTGATCTCAATGCTCAGGCCGACTCACTGCAGCAACAGCTGAGCAACCTGCAGCCGCTGGCAGACAACGGCTACATCCCGCGCAACCGTTTGATGGAATATCAGCGTCAATTGTCGCAAGTGCAGCAGCAACTGGCGGAGAACACCGGGGAAAGCGGCCGTGTGGAGCAGGGCATCCTCGAATCGCGGCTGAAACTGCAACAGCACGGCGAGGAATATCAGAAGGAAGTACGCACGCAACTGGCCGATGCCCAGTTGAA
>NZ_QAIU01000437.1:2128-3795 GCF_003061205.1 Pseudomonas sp. HMWF006 | reverse complement strand
CCGCCGATGGCGTGGCGGTCAACCTCGGCGTGCACACCGAAGGCGCCGTGGTCCGGCAGGGCGAAACCCTGCTGGAGATCGTACCCCAAGGCACCAGCCTGGAAGTGGAAGGGCACTTGCCGATCAACCTGATCGACAAGGTCGGCACGCATTTGCCGGTGGACATCCTGTTCACTGCGTTCAACCAGAGCAAAACCCCGCGGGTACCGGGTGAAGTCAGCCTGATTTCTGCCGACCAGATGATCGACGAGAAAACCGGCGTGCCGTACTACGTGTTGCGCAGCAGTGTCAGCGATCAGGCCATGGAAAAACTCAACGGTCTGGTGATCAAGCCCGGCATGCCGGCAGAGATGTTCGTGCGTACCGGTGAACGTTCACTCCTCAACTATCTGTTCAAACCGCTGCTCGACCGGGCAGGCTCCGCGTTGACCGAGGAATAAGGATGTTCGGCTGTATGAATAAGCTTTCCATGCTCGCGGCGGCAATGATGCTGCTGGCGAGTCACACGGCAGTGGCGGCGATGGGGCCGTTCGAGATTTACGAACAAGCGTTGCGCAACGACCCGGTGTTCCTCGGCGCGATCAAGGAGCGTGATGCCGGCCTGGAGAACCGCGCCATTGGCCGCGCCGGGCTGTTGCCGAAAATCGGTTACACCTACAACAAGGGCCGTAACTCGTCGAAGGCGACGTCCCTCGACGAACGTGCGCGCAATCGTACCGATGACCGCAACTACAGCAGTTACGGCTCGGCCCTGACCCTGCAACAACCGTTGCTCGACTACGAGGCTTATGCCGCGTATCGCAAAGGCGTGGCGCAGTCGCTATTCGCCGACGAGAACTTCCGTGGCAAGAGTCAGGAACTGCTGGTGCGGGTGCTGGACAACTACACCAAGGCCTTGTTTGCCCAGGATCAGATTGATATCGCCCAGGCGAAGAAGAAGGCCTACGAGCAGCAGTTCCAGCAAAACGAGCACATGTTCAAACAGGGCGAGGGCACCCGCACCGACATTCTCGAAGCCGAGTCGCGTTACGAACTGGCGACCGCCGAAGAGATCGAGGCGCGCAACGAGCAGGATGCCGCGCTGCGTGAACTGGGCGCTCTGGTCGGTGTGCCGGCGGTGGATATCGGTGATCTGGTGCCGCTGAATCAGAACTTCCAGACCTTCGCGCTGATGCCGGCCAACTACGACACCTGGCACGAAATGGCGATCAGCAATAACCCCAACCTGGCGTCGCAACGCCAGGCGGTGGAAGTGGCACGCTACGAAGTGGAGCGCAACCGCGCCGGGCACTTGCCGAAAGTCAGCGCCTACGCGTCGATGCGCCAGAACGAATCGGAAAGCGGCAATACCTACAACCAGCGGTACGAGACCAACACCATCGGTTTTGAGGTCAGCGTGCCGTTGTATGCCGGTGGCGGGGTGTCGGCATCGACGCGCCAGGCCAGTCGCACCATGGAACAGGCGGAGTACGAACTGGATGGCAAGACGCGCGAGACACTGATCGAGCTGCGGCGTCAGTTCAGTGCATGCCTGTCCGGGGTGAGCAAATTACGTGCTTACCAGAAAGCGCTGACCTCGGCGGAAGCGCTGGTAGTGTCGACCAAACAGAGCATTCTCGGCGGCGAACGGACCAACCTCGACGCCTTGAATGCCGAACAGCAACTGT
>NZ_QAIU01000437.1:0-2118 GCF_003061205.1 Pseudomonas sp. HMWF006 | reverse complement strand
CCGCCGCGATCTGGCGCAGGCGCGGTACGACTATTTGATGGCCTGGACCAAATTGCATTACTACGCCGGGACCTTGAACGAACAAGATCTGGCGCGGGTGGATGAAGCTTTTGTGGTAGCTCAACAGCCCTCACCCTAACCCTCTCCCAGAGGGAGAGGGGACCGATTGGGGGATATTTCAGAGGTACACCGACCTGATCGAGCGGCGCTGAATCCACAATCGACCCGGTTCTTCAGGTCGTTGAATGACGCAAGACAGCTCGGTCTGCTCCCTCTCCCTCGGGGAGAGGGCTGGGGTGAGGGGAACAGGCAGCAGCGCAGAAAAACCTGCATAAAACAATAAATTTCGGAGGTGCATTCGATCCGTTTCTTCAGGTCGGTGAATGACGCAAGACAGCCCGGTCGGCTCCCTCTCCCTCGGGGAGAGGGCTTGGGTGAGGGGAACAGGCAGCACCGCAGACAAACCTGCATAAAACAATAAATTTCGGAGGTGCATTCGACCCGTTTCTTCAGGTCGGTGAATGACGCAAGACAGCTCGGTCTGCTCCCTCTCCCTCGGGGAGAGGGCTGGGGTGAGGGGAACAGGCAGCACCGCAGACAAACCTGCATAAAACAATAAAAGTGAGTGGTGAACATGGACGTACGCTTCAAGCCGGCATCGGTCGGCACCCTGTTGCTTGCAGTTTCTGTTGCGCAGGCCCAGGCGCAGTACCTGGAAACCGGCAAACCCGGCGATCCCGCCAGTTGGCGCAGCACCGAGTTTCTGCGCGACTGGGGCCTGGAACGCATGCAGGCCGACCAAGCCTATGCCGCCGGCATCACCGGCAAAGGGGTGAAAATCGGCGCGCTCGATTCCGGTTTCGATGCCGCCCATCCCGAGTTCGCCAGCGACCGCTATCACCCGGTACTGGCCAGCGGCAGCTACGTTGACGGCTCGCTGTTCAACGTCGACGGCACTCTCAACCCGAACAACGACTCCCACGGCACCCACGTGGTCGGCACCATGGGGGCGTCCCGCGACGGCAGCGGCATGCACGGGGTGGCGTATAACGCGCAGCTCTACGTCGGCAACACCAACAAGAACGACAGCTTCCTGTTCGGCCCCAACCCCGACCCGCGTTATTTCAAAGCGGTGTATGACGCCCTGGCCGATGCCGGCGTGCGCGCGATCAACAACAGCTGGGGCAGTCAGCCGCCGGATGTCAGCTATCGCACCCTGGCCGATCTGCACGCCGCCTACGCCCAACACTACAACCAAGGCACCTGGCTCGACGCCGCAGGCGACGTGTCGCGCCGTGGTGTGATCAACGTGTTCAGCGCCGGCAACAGCGGTTACCCGAATGCCAGCGTGCGTTCCGCGCTGCCGTACTTTCAGCCGGACCTTGAAGGTCACTGGCTGGCCGTCTCTGGGCTCGACCAGGGCAATCAGCAGAAGTACAACCAATGCGGCCTCGCCAAGTACTGGTGCATCACCACGCCGGGGGCGAAGATCGACAGCACCATCCCCGGTGGCGGTTACGCGATCAAGTCCGGCACCTCGATGGCGGCGCCGCACGCCACCGGCGCCCTGGCGCTGGTGATGGAACGTTACCCGTACATGAACAATCAGCAGGCGCTCGAAGTACTGCTGACCACCGCCACGCAGCTCGATGGCTCGGCTACCGACGCACCGACCGCTCAGGTCGGCTGGGGCGTGGTCAACCTGAACCGGGCCATGCGCGGGCCGGGCCAGTTGCTCGGCGCGTTCGATGCCAGTCTGGGGGCGGGGCAGCGCGATATCTGGAGCAATGACATCTCCGACAAGGCACTGATCCAGCGTCAGAGCGAGGATCTCGCCGAACACAAAGCCTGGCAGCAAACCCTGCAGGACAAGGGCTGGCAGAACGGCGTCCCGGGCGGTGCCAGTCAGCAGGATCAGACCGACTATGCCATCGGCAGCGCCCGCGACGCAGCGGCGGCGCAGCGGATTTATCAGGGCAGCCTGATCAAGTCCGGCGCCGGGCAGTTGATCCTCACCGGCAACAATACCTATCGCGGCCCGACCACGGTCAATGACGGCTTGTTGACGGTGAACGGTGCGCTGACGTCTGCCGTGACCGTGAACGACAACGCTACGCT
>NZ_QAIU01000436.1:0-2537 GCF_003061205.1 Pseudomonas sp. HMWF006 | reverse complement strand
CGAAACCCCAATTGCGAAAGCAGTTGGGGTTTTGTTTTGCCCGCAGGAAATGCGTCTGCTTGATTTCTATGCAACGGCGCGGGTCATGGATATTATTCGGGCCTCATTGTGAGGCGAGATCTGCATGCTGACGTTGTTGAACCTTCTGAAGGATGGCCGATTCCATTCTGGTCAGGACTTGGGCGAGGCCCTGGGAATTAGTCGAAGTGCGGTGTGGAAGCAGCTTCAGCATCTTGAGGCGGAGCTTGGGCTGTCCATTCATAAGGTTCGGGGGCGAGGCTATCAGTTGGCTACCCCCTTGATGTTGCTGGATCCCCTTGGCATGGCAGGAATGTCGCCAAGCTGGCCAGTAACGGTTTTTGACTCCATTGACTCTACTAATGCCCAGGCGCTGCGGGCCATTGGGCAAGGTCAGGTTGCACCATTTTTGGTAGTCGCGGAGCGGCAGATTGCCGGTCGAGGGCGTAGGGGGCGCAAATGGGTAAGTCCCTTTGCCGAGAATCTCTATTACAGCCTTGTACTGCGCATTGATGGTGGTATGCGTCAGCTTGAGGGGCTGAGCCTGGTCGTTGGGCTCGCGGTTATGCAAACCCTCAGAAAGCTGGGAGTGGCTGACGTGGGACTGAAATGGCCGAATGATGTTCTCGTCGACAGTAAAAAAATCGCCGGGATATTGCTCGAGCTCGTCGGAGATCCGGCAGATGTATGTCATGTAGTGCTAGGGATCGGCATTAACGTGAATATGCAGGCGGCTGATGAGGTTGATCAGCAATGGACCTCGATGAGGTTGGAGTCAGGTAAAAGCTTTGATCGAAATGCGCTGGTCGTCGAGTTGAGTAACCAATTACAGGCATACATACAGCGTCACCAGGTCGGTGGTTTTTCTGTTCTTCAGGCTGAGTGGGAAGAGAACCATCTTTGGCAGGGGCGGATGGTTTCCCTGATAGCGGGTGTCAATCAGATAGATGGCGTAGTGCTTGGCATCGATAACCAGGGCGCGCTGCGATTGAAGGTGAATGGCATGGAAAAAGTCTTTAGTGGCGGCGAGCTTAGCCTGAGGTTGCGTGATGATTCTTGAGCTCGACTGCGGCAACAGCTTCATTAAATGGCGAGTGCTGAAGGCGAAGGCGGTAGCCTTGATGGCAGAGGGTGTGGTCGATTCAGATCAGGCGCTGTTGGAAAGCCTTCGAGGCCTGGATGGACTTGCATTAAGTAACTGCCGTTTGGTGAGTGTGCGTACTGTTGAGGAAACTGTTGCGCTAACCGCGATGCTTGAGCGGGAGTTCGGCGTAACGGTCGTCTGTGCGAAATCTGCTAGAGAGATGTCTGGCGTAAAAAATGGATACGAGGATTACGAGCGACTGGGGCTGGATCGTTGGCTTGCAATGCTTGGTGGCTTTCATCTGGCGAATGGCGCGTGCCTGGTTCTGGATTTTGGCACTGCGGTCACTGCGGATTTTATTGCTGCAGACGGTGAGCATCTTGGTGGCTTCATTTGTCCCGGTATGCCGTTGATGCGTAATCAGCTGCGAACCCATACCAGGAAAATTCGATATGGGGATCTGGCTGCCGAGCGTGCCTTGGCCAGCCAGGCTCCAGGCCGTACCACGGTCGAGGCTGTAGAGCGCGGATGTTCGCTGATGTTGAAGGGGTTTGTGCTCACTCAGTTGGAGATGGCGCGAGCCTATTGGGGGCAGGACTTCACTGTTTTTATCACTGGTGGAGATGCCGAACTGGTTGCAGGCGCTGCGCCTGATGCTCGAATCGTTCCCGATCTGGTGTTTGTGGGCTTGGCTATGGCGTGTCCTTTTTCCTGAGGTTCGTATGCGTTGGTTGTTCCTGCTGCTGGTTGTTCTCAATGTGTTCTATTACGTCTGGCATCAGCAGGAGGCTCCTTTGCGAGCCAAAGATGTCACTCCTCTCAGTTTGTATCGGGGGACGCAACAAGATATTCGCTTGCTGAGTGAGAGTGGTGGCTCTCCTGCACAGAAAGCCGGGGCGTCGCGCACGGAGGCGGAAGGTGAACAGTGCCTTTACGTCGGTGGGTTTGCCCGCGCGGAGTCACTGCAGGCTCTCGATCGGCGTCTTGTTCAGATGGAGGTGAAGACTCAGTCTTCGCAAAAAGACTTTCCTGACTCAGGATATTGGTTGCGAATTTCACCTGAAAGCCAGCGTTTGCTGGGAGATGAGCAGTTGAAGAACCTTTCCAAGGAATTCAATGAGTTAAAACATAAAATAATGCTGTGTGGAGGGGTTGCACCGGCTGAATAGTTTGCATAGAATGGCGCCCGCTCCACAGTGAAGGCCTGAACAGGCGGTTGCAGTAGAGCGGTGTCAATGCAGCTAACCTCAGGTTTTTAAATGAGAAAATGCTTGACAGGGGGTTGGCATAGTATAGAATGCCGGCCTGATTAGGAGGGGTTCCCGAGCGGCCAAAGGGATCAGACTGTAAATCTGACGTCTACGACTTCGAAGGTTCGAATCCTTCTCCCTCCACCAGATTTTAGCGTGAGCTGCAGGCTCCGCGGGTATAGTTT
>NZ_QAIU01000435.1:4518-6062 GCF_003061205.1 Pseudomonas sp. HMWF006 | reverse complement strand
TACTGAGTGAAGCGGCTGCGCAAGGTTTCGTGGCGGGCGACGATCCGCGCCAGTGCGCGTTGCAGCGCATCGTCATGCAAGCGCCCGCGCAGGCGCAGGGCCACGGGAATGTTGTAGGCGGTGTTGGCGCCTTCCATTTGCGCCAGAAACCACAGGCGCTGCTGGGCAAACGACAGCGGCAAGGCACCGTCGCGCGGCATCGGCAGCATCTGCGGCTGGGTGCAACGCCCGGCCTCACTGAGGACGGCAGCCACCGCCGCCAGTTCGGCATTGGCGAACAGATCGCTCAGCGCCAGTTCGACCCCCAGCCGCTGACGCACCTGCGCAACCATGCGCATCGCCAGCAGCGAGTGGCCGCCGAGTTCGAAAAAGTGATCCTGACGCCCGACCCGTTCGACCTGCAGCACGTCGACCCAGATGTGCGCCAGTGCGGTTTCCACCTCGCCTTCGGGTGCCACGTATTCGCGGGTGAACAGCGCCGTCAGCTCCGGTGCCGGCAGAGCCTTGCGGTCGACCTTGCCGTTGGCGGTCAGCGGCAGTGCGCCGAGCCGGACGAACGCCGTCGGCACCATGTATTCCGGCAAACGGCTGAGCAACTGCGCACGCAACTCGCCCACCGGCAAGGCTTCGACCTGGGCCTGTTCGGTGAAGTAAGCCACCAGCCGTGGCTGGCCGGGCTGGTCTTCGCGGGCCAGCAGCACCGCTTCCTGAATCCCCGGCAACTGGTTGAGGCAGGTTTCGATTTCCCCCAGTTCGATGCGCACGCCGCGAATTTTCACCTGATCGTCATTGCGCCCCAGGTATTCGATGGTGCCGTCCTCGCGCCAGCGCGCAAGATCGCCGGTGCGGTACATCCGAGCATTCGGCGCACTGCTGAACGGGTCACGCAGGAAACGCTCGGCAGTCATCTGCGGGCGATTCAGGTAGCCCCGGGCGACGCCGGCACCGCCGACATACAACTCGCCGGCAACGCCAATCGGCACCGGGCGTTGCTGTTCATCGAGCAGGTACACCGTGGCGTTGCTCACCGGTTTGCCGATATGCAGCGCGTCGCCGCTTTGCACCAGGCCGGAGGTCGCGACCACCGTGGCCTCGGTCGGGCCGTAGTTGTTGATCACGTCGAAATGCTGGTTGCGGTTGAACTGACGCAAGCGGTCACCACCGATCAACAGTGTGCGCAGGGTCGGGTGTTCGAGGTTCTGGCTGAAGGCGTATTCGGCCACCGGTGTCGGCAGGAAGCTCACGTCCAGCGGTTGCGCGCGCCACCATTCAAGCAACGCGTCGATGTCTTCGCCGCCCTCATGGGTCGGTGCCAGATGCAGGGTCGCGCCGGCGCACAGCGCCGGCCAGACTTCCCAGGCCATCGCATCGAAACCGAACCCGGCGAGGCTTGAAGTGTGGCGACCCGCGCACAGGTCGAACGCTGTGCAATGCCAATCGACCAGATTGCTCAAGGTGTGGTGTTCGACCATCACGCCTTTGGGCAGGCCGGTGGAGCCGGAGGTGTATATCACGTAGGCCAGGTGCGCAGTGCTCAGGCCCGG
>NZ_QAIU01000435.1:1382-4496 GCF_003061205.1 Pseudomonas sp. HMWF006 | reverse complement strand
CTGCGGCCAGGTGCGGCGGTCGAGGTCGATCACCGGCACGCTCAGAGCCGGCAGGCGCTCACGCAGACGGCTCTGGGTCAGAACCGCCACTGGCGCACTGTCATCAAGCAAATAATGCAAACGCTCGGCCGGATGTGCGGGATCAACCGGCACGTAACCGGCGCCGGCCTTGAGAATCGCGACCAGCCCGACCAACGTCTCGAGGCCACGGCGGGCGACGATGGCCACACGGTCGTCAGGTTTTACCCCCAGGTCGATCAAGTGATGCGCCAGGACGTTGGCCTCGCGGTTGAGTTCGGCGTAGGTCATTTGCGCATCGCCAAACACCGCCGCCAACACCTCTGGCCGCTCGGCCACCTGTGCCTCGAGACGCTGGTGAAGGGTCAACCCGGTCAGGCCTTGCGCCTGCGTGGCATTGAAGCCAAGCAGCACCTGCGCCCGCTCCGCCGCCGGCAGGATCGGCAGTTGATTGACCGGCGTCTGCGACGCCTGCTCCAGCGCCAGCACAAGGTTTTCCAGCGCGCAGAGCATGTAGTCGCAGACCCGCTGCGGATGGGTTTGCGTACTGGCCAGCAAGGTCAGATGGAAACGCTCACCGAGGTCATCGACGCTCAGGGTCAACGGGTAGTTGGTGCGTTCCTCGGAACTCAGGGTGGTGATGCCCTCCCATGCTGCAAGGGTTTGCGCACTGGCCGTGGCGACGTCGTGGCTGTGGCGATAATTGAGCAGCGTGCTGAACAACGGTGTCGGCGCCACCACGTGACTGCACCGCTGGGCCAGGGCCAGCGGCGCGTATTCGTGGCGCATCAGCGTGGTCAGCCGAGCGTGCGTGGCGTTGACCGCCGCACGCACGTCCTCGCCGTCGATATCCACCCGCAGCGGCAAGGTGTTGATGAAAATCCCCAGCGCCCGGTCAATCGCTTCGGCGCCCTGCATGCGCCCCATCAGCACCGTGCCGAACACCACCTGTTGCTTGCCGGTGAGCGCCGCCAGCACTTGCGCCCAGCCGAGGTGAAACAGGCTCGCGGCACTCACTCCGAGCGTGCGCGCCTGAGCACGCAAACGCTGCCCCAGCAGCGCCTCGACCGGCACGCTCAACTCTTCGATCTGGCTGCCGTCACCCTGCACGTCTTGCAGACCATAGGGCAGCGTCGGCTCGTCGACATCGCCGAGCATGTCGCGGAAGAACGCCTCGTGCTCGGCTTCGCTGACGCCCAGTCGCGCCTGGGCCACGTAATTGCGAAACGGCACCGGGCGCCCGAGTGATTCAGTTTGTCCGGTGAGGCAGGCGCGCATTTCATGACGCACCACGTCGAGGGCCGAGTGATCGAGGGCCATGTGATGGAACAGCAACGTGGCGATCACCCGCTGCCCGGCTTCGTCCCAGGCATGGGCCAGGCGCATCAACGGTGCGCGGCTGACATCGAGGCGAAAATGCCGGGCGTCAAAACGTTCGTGCAGGTACGCCAGCACGTCGCTGTCGGCTGTCGGGGGCAGCACTTCCTCCATCGGCAGTTCGGCCCGACGCCAGACCAGTTGCACCGGCGCATCCAGCCCTTCCCAGAACACCGCAGTACGCAGGATGTCGTGTCGATCAATCACGCTTTGCAGGGCGTGGGCGAACGCCTGAAAGCGTTCACGGCTGGCAAAGGCGAAGTGCGACTGCATGACATACGGATCGCCCTCGCCGCCACTGGCGTGGTGATAGAGGATGCCTTCCTGCAGCGGCGCCAGCGGATAAATGTCCTGCACGTTGGCCGCGCCGCCGGGCACTTGCTCAACGAGACGGTCGATGGTGGCCTGGTCGAGTTCGACCAGGGTCAGCATCGCCGGTGTGATGCGTGTCGTCCCCGGAACAATGCCATTGGCCGGCACCTCGACCTGCCCGTGTCGGGTGGCCGAGTATTGCCCGGCCTTGATCAGTTCGATCAGCGCCGGTTTGTGCTCGCGCAACAGCGCCAGCAATGCCGGATCGCTCAAGGCCTGTTTGTTGCCGTTGACCCGCAACTGGTCATCCGTGACCGCCAGCTGAATATCTTTAGCCTTCAATGTGGCCAACAGTTCGATCACGTTCACAGGACGATCTCCATTCTTTCCGTAATTGCGGCGTAACCGGCCAGGGTCGGATGTTCGAACAACGACCTGACATCGGCTTCCATGCCTTCCTGACGCAGCCGGCCAATCAGACTGACCGCCAGCAGCGAGTGACCACCCAGTTCAAAGAAATGGTCGTGACGCCCTACCCGCTCGACGTTGAGCAGTTCGGCCCACAGGCGTGCGAGGGTGACTTCCACTTCGCCGACCGGGGCTTCGTACTCGCGGGTTGGCAACGCGCCTTGATCCGGCGCCGGCAGCGCCTTGCGGTCAAGTTTGCCGTTGGGGCTCAGCGGCAATGTGTCGAGGTGCACGAACACGGCGGGCACCATGTAGTCCGGCAAATGCTCCAGCAGGTGACTGCGCAGAACGTCGATTTCGAGGCGGGCGCCGGTGTAATACGCGACCAGACGCTTGTCGCCAGGTACGTCTTCGCGAGCCAGCACGGCGGCTTCCTGCACACCATCAACCTGGGTCAGGCGGGCCTGGATTTCACCAAGTTCGATGCGCAAGCCACGGATCTTCACCTGATCGTCGTTGCGGCCGAGGTATTCGATATTGCCGTCGGCCAGATAGCGGGCGACGTCGCCGGTGCGGTACATCCGTGCGTTCGGCTGTTCGCTGAACGGATCGTCGAGGAAGCGTTCGGCGCTCAGCTCCGGGCGATTCAGATAACCACGGGCCACTTGCACGCCGCCGATGTACAACTCGCCGACCACGCCTTGGGGCACGGGCTGTTGTTGCGCATCGAGGATGTACATCCGGGTGTTGGCGATCGGTTTGCCGATCGGCGTGTTGTCCGGGGTTTGCTCCAGCGGCCCGGCGCAATCCCACGCGGTGACGTCCACCGCCGCTTCGGTCGGGCCGTACAGGTTGTGCAATTTGCTGCCCGGCACTTGCTGTTTGAAACGCCGAACGATGCTGCCCGGCAAGGCTTCGCCACTGCACATGACCTGACGCAATCCGCTGCAACGCGTGGTGTCGCCGTGGGTGAGGAACACGTCGAGCATCGACGGCACG
>NZ_QAIU01000435.1:0-1372 GCF_003061205.1 Pseudomonas sp. HMWF006 | reverse complement strand
TGCTCGCGCTCGATCACTTCGCTGAGGTACTGCGGATCCTTGTGCCCCTCGGGCCTTGCCATGACCAGTCGGGCGCCGGTCATCAACGGCCAGAAGAACTCCCACACCGACACGTCGAAACTGAACGGCGTCTTTTGAAGTACGGAATCGGCTGCCGTCAGCTGATAAGCGTCCTGCATCCACAACAAGCGGTTGACCACCCCGGCGTGTTCGTTGATCACGCCTTTGGGTTGCCCGGTGGAACCCGAGGTGTAAATCACGTAAGCCGTGTGGTGCGGGGTCAATTCCGGTGCTGACAGATTGTCCGCCGGTTGCGATTGCCAGTGCGGCTGATCCAGATCGATCAACGGCACCGTGACCTCGCCGAGCAACGAGCGAGTCGAACCCTGCACCAGCACCGCCAGTGGCGCACTGTCCTCCAGCATGTAGGCCAGACGCTCCAACGGGTACGCCGGGTCGAGCGGCACATAACCGCCGCCGGCCTTGAGAATCGCCAGCAGCCCGACCACCATGTCCAGACTGCGTTCGACGCAGATCGCCACCCGCGAATCGGCCTGCACCCCCACTCCGCGCAAGTGCCGCGCCAGTTGATTGGCCCGCGCATTGAGTTCGGCGAAAGTCAGCGACTGCTCAGCGGCCACCACCGCCGGCGCCTGCGGCGAGCGCTGCACTTGCGCCTCGAACAGCCCATGAATTGTCTGCTCCAGATCGTAATCGACGTCAGTGGCATTGAGGCCGAACAGCAGTTGCCGCCGTTCGCCATCCGGCAACACTGGAAGACGGTTCAACGCCTGCTGCGGTGTCTGCTCCAGCGCCTCGACCAGCCCCGACAACGCCTGTTGCAGGTAGCCACAGACCCGCGCCGCGCCAATGCGCGAAGGGATCATCGCTGTGAGGTAAAAGCCCTGGCCGAGGTCATCGACGTTCAGGCTCAGCGGATAGTTGGTGCGCTCTTCGCTGGAAAGGTTATGAATGCCTTGCCAGCTCAGGCGAGCGGCCTGCTGCTGTTCCTCGCTGACGCTGTGGCGGTAGTTGAGCATGGCGCTGAACAGCGGCGCCGGCGCTGCCACACCGCTGCAACGCTGGGCCAGCGCCAGTGACGCATGTTCGTGGCCGAGCAACGCGGTCAGTCGGGCGTGGGTCGCACGGACGCCGGCACGCACCGGGGTGTCGCCCAGATCGACGCGCAACGGCAAGGTGTTGATGAACATGCCCAGGCCACGATCGGCACCGCTGCCGCCCTGCATCCGGCCCAACAGCACGGTGCCGAACACCACGTGCTCCTGCCCGGAAGTCGCGGCCAGGACCTGCGCCCACGCCAGGTGGAACAGGCTGGCGACACTCACCCCCAGTTGCCGCGCCTGGCCACGCA
>NZ_QAIU01000434.1:0-2069 GCF_003061205.1 Pseudomonas sp. HMWF006 | reverse complement strand
TCAATAGCCACTGCGGCAGTTCGGTCAACCGATTGGCGGCGATGCGAATCAGCTCCAGGCGATGGCAACCACTCAGCGCTGCGGGCAGTGCTTGCAGGCGATTGCCGGCCAGCATGAGCTTTTGCAGGTGAGGACGTTCGCCGAGCGCGTCAGGCAGGGTTTCGATGTGGTTGTCGGTGAGGATCAGCCAGCGCAACAGTGGCGGCAGGGCGGCAGCGGGCACATCGACGATTGCATTGGCCTTGAAGCCGATCATCGTCAGCGCCGCGCATTGGCCGAGGCAGGCCGGCAGTTCGGTGAATTGATTGTCCGAGCAAAACAGCACGCGCAAACGCTTCAGGCGATGCAGGTCATCCGGCAGGCGGCTCAAGGCGTTGCCGCTGAGGTTGAGGATTTCCAGGGTATCGGCCAGGTCGAAGATCTCCGCCGGGAACTCGGTCAGTCCGCAAGACAGGTCCAGACGGGTGATGCCCGACAACTCGCCGGCACGCAATTGAGCAAGGGTGTGCATAGAAATATTCGCATCAGAGTCGCAAGAATGGCCGCCATCATAACGGCAGCGCCTACGCCGGTGGAATTTCCTGTAACTGGCCCAGACGGCTGCGGGTGCGAGCCAGGTCGATGGCGTGGCCGGCGAGGCTTTCGCGCAGTGGCAGGCGGCCAAGCAGGGTCAAGTGTTTGTCCTGGTCGTAGAGCACGTCGATCAGGTTGATGAAGCGTTGTTGGGCGGCGATCGAGCATTCGTCCAAGAGTGGCAGGTCGTCGATGACCCAGTGGTCGAAACGCCGGCACAACTCCAGATAATCCATCACCGCCGTGGGTTGTTCACACAGATCGTTGAAGGTAAAACCCACGCGGCTGCCCTCGCATAAACGGGCCTGAAAATGTCGGGTGCCGACCGGCAGTGCCAACGGCGGCGCATCCTGTTGCGGCAGGTTGAGGTCACGGCGCTGGGCTGCGGTGGCTGGCCATACGTAATGGCCCTGAGTAAACAGCTGATGCGCATGGTTGCGCGCATGACTGCGGTAATCATGCGGACCACCGACCTCCATGACCTGCATGCGCGCGTTGATCAGCTCGATCACCGGCTTGAAGCGAGCGTGGTACAGCGGATTGGGCAGCAGGCCCTCCGGTGCATAGTTAGAGGTGACCAACAGCAGGGTCCCGCGCTGAAACAAGGCCTTGAACAGCCGGGTGATGAGCATCGCATCGCCGATGTCATGCACATGAAACTCGTCGAAACACAGGACCTGACAATCCTCCAGCAATTCATCCAGGGTCATGGCGAGGGCGTCGTCGTGCTCGCGATGCCGGAACATGCCCTGATGCAGTTGCGCGAAGAACTCATGGAAATGCAGGCGGCGTTTGCGGCTGATCGGCAGCGCCTGGAAGAACCCGTCGAGTAACCAGCTCTTGCCGCGTCCGACGGCGCCATGCAGGTACAGGCTCGGCGGCGTGTGTGCCGGGGTCGCGCACAACAGACTGGCTTGCTGCGCCATGCAGTCGATCACGCGCTGCTGACTGTGGCTGAGGGTGTAACCCTGGCTCTGGGCCTTGAGCCGGAAATAATCACGGATCGACTGGGCGCTGGCGTCTTGCCCTGCGTGCGCCGGCAAGCCTTTGCCGAACCAGCGGCGTAACGCTGGCCAGCGTTGGGTCAGACGCGATCGTTTGGACGGTCGGGCGGGCACTTCAGGATCACTCCGTATTTATCGGGCCGGATCCCCGGAGTGGGGCGTCGTAGTGTAACCAGAGGTCGGTCCGGCCATCCACCGCGGCTCGTCGAGAGAGGGCGGTCACTGAACAAGTCTGGCGGTGTTGTACAGTAATTTGCAGCGACATTTCTGGCGTGTTTGCCAACGTTTCGAAACATATCCCGGGAAAAGCGTGGATCCAATCGACTGGCGGAATCGTCGACCGTTGCTAGTCTGAAACACAGTAACGACCGTGCGAGTGATCGCTGACAAGGAAAAGCGCCGTGAATGTACGTGGGGTCATCGGTGTGCTGGGGGCGCTCGTCGCACCGGTCGAGGCGGCGGATCTGCAGGTCGAAGTGCGTGTCGATGTGC
>NZ_QAIU01000433.1:6460-9835 GCF_003061205.1 Pseudomonas sp. HMWF006 | reverse complement strand
GTTCAGGTCTTGCAGTTCGAGCGTCAGCGGCTCGGGGCCGGACAGCTTGACCCGCTCGTGGGCGGCCAGCGACAGGGTCGCGCCGACCACGTTCGGGCGGATCGGCAGCTCGCCGGCGTCCAGGTCGAGCAGGCAGACCAGGGTCACGCTGGCCGGGCGGCCATAGTCGAACAGTTCGTTCATCGCGGCGCGGATGGTGCGGCCGCTCATCAGCACGTCGTCGATCAGCACCAGATGCTGGCCTTCGATCTCGAAGGGCAGGGCCGAGGGGCGCACTTGCGGGTGCAGGCCGTTCTGGCTGAAGTCGTCGCGGTAGAAGGAAACATCCAGCGTGCCCAGTGGCGCATCGCTGCCCAATTCCTTGAGCAGGGCCTGCGCGACCCAGATACCGCCGGTGCGGATGCCGATGTAACGCGGTTCGCGGATCTCACGCTGGGCAAGGTGCGCCTTGAGGCGGGTCGCCATCTGGCTGATCAGCTCGGCGGGATTTGGCAGGCTCATGGTTGCTCCTTCTTGGGGTCGAGCCGGGTCCTTGGACGCGGCTCGGGTCGTAGCTCAAAAGAAAAGCGCCGAAGCGCTTGTCAGGATTCAAACAATGCAGTGTTTTCATCGAGCCAGCCCTGCAACAGCAGAGCGGCGGCGATGGCGTCCACCGGGTTGTCGCGGTAACTGCCTTTCTGCCCGCCACGCACCAGTCGCTCGCCTTTGGCCTCAAAGGTGGTCAGGCGTTCGTCGTGGGTATAGAAGGGCATATTGAAGCGGCCGTTGAGACGTCGGGCGAATTTCTCGGCGCGCAGGCACATTTCGCTGGGCGTGCCGTCCATGTTCAGCGGCAGGCCAACCACCACGGCGTCGGGTTTCCATTCCTTGAACAGCGCTTCGACCTGGTTCCAGTCCGGAACGCCGTTCTGCGCTTTCAGGGTGCACAGCTCGCGGGCCTGGCCGGTAATCACCTGGCCGACTGCAACGCCGATCTGTTTGGTGCCGTAGTCGAAGCCGAGAATCAGACGCAGGGCCATCAGGCGTGGCCTGCCTGGCTGGTCAGCAGACTGAGGTTGATCCCCAGGTGCCGTGCCGCCGCTTCCAGACGCAGTTCGCTGCTGGTGTTGAACAGGATGTCGGCATCGTACGGGCAGGTCAGCCAGGCGTTGTCGGCCAGTTCGGCCTCCAGTTGCCCGGCTTCCCAACCCGCGTAACCGAGGGCGATCAGGCTTTTCGCCGGGCCTGCACCGTCCGCGATGGCAAACAGCACGTCCTGGGAAGTGGAGAGCGCCAGATCGCCGTCCAGTTGCGCGGTGGCCTGGAACATCTGGCCGGCCGGGTGCAGGACAAAACCACGATCAGTCTGCACCGGGCCGCCGATGAAAATCGGTACGTGCTGGCAGAGTGCTGGCGGCTCGATGTCCGGGCGTAGTTGTTCGAGGATGTCAGCCAGATTCAGCTCTTGCGGTCGATTGACCACCAGCCCCATGGCGCCATTGGCCGTGTGCTCGACGATGTAGGTCAAGGTGTGGGCAAAGTTCGGGTCGGCCATGTGTGGCATGGCGATCAGGAAGTGATGCTTGAGGTAGCTGGGGCTGACGTTTTTCATGAGCGATAGTGTGGCGTCGAAGGGGCAAACTGACAAGCTGAGGATCAGAGAACAACGCAGATCAAATGTGGGAGCGACGGTGCGACGATTCGACTTGCTCGCGAAGGCGTCAGGTCAGGCAACATCAATGGTGCATGTGCCGGCCTCTTCGCGAGCAAGCTCGCTCCCACAAGGGGTTGCGGTGTGTCAGTTGCTCGAGAGTTTGTCGCCCCGGGCGAATTTCCAGGTGCGGATGATTTCCAGTCGGTCGATATCCGACAGATCACCGGTAAACGGTGCAAACGGTGCGGCCAGCCGGACGATGCGCTGGGCCGCCTGATCCAGCAATGGCTGGCCGGAGGATTCGAGCACCAGCACTTCATACAGCGAGCCGTCGCGGTTGATCGAGACCATCAGGCGCAGGTTGCCGTAGATCTGCTTGCGCCGGGCTTCTTCCGGGTAATTGAGGTTGCCGATCCGCTCGACCTTCTTGCGCCAGTCATCCTTGTACCAGGCGCCCTTGTCGCGCATGGTCGAGGCGGCGCTCAAACGGTGAATGCGCGGGCGTTTGGCGTACAGCTGTTGTTCCTTGGCCAGTTCCGCTTCGAGGCTGGCGATGTCGCTGGACAGCTGCGAGCTATCGAACGTCGGTGCGTCGACCGCCGGTTTGGTCTCGGTCTTGGTTTCTTCTTTCTTGGTCGGCGCCTTTTGCTGTTTCGGCGCCACCGTGGTCACGGCAGCCTTGGGCGCGGCTTCACGGACTTCCGGCTTGGCGGCCGGAGGCGGGGTGACTTTCTTGACCTGATTGTCCTGGAACGGCGCGACCTCGGTGGTCTTGGGGATCGCCTTCTTGTCCAGCGTGCCGCTGCCCTCCTGGTTTTCCTGGGCGAGGAAATCGGCCTTCTTCGGCTTGGTGTCGCTCTTGAAGGTGGCGAGGGTGATTTCCAGGGTTTTGCTGATTTGCTTGGGCTCGACCATGGTGAAGCCGACGCCGAGCAGCAGCGCCAAATGAATCAGCGCCGCGAGAAACAGGGTAAATCCGAGGCGATCGGCCGGGCGCACGCCACGGTGGGCGAGTTCTGCGGGCAGATCGGACGGGAGGGTCATGACAGAAAAACCAACATCGCGTTTTTACGGGCTCGGCATGATAACGCAATGTTGGTTTTTAGCTGCAAGCTTCAAGCGGCAAGCGACATAAGGGCAGCTGCAAGTTTCGAGCGGCAAGCTGCAAGTAAAAGCTTGTAGCTCATGGCTTGCGGCTTGTAGCTGGCCGTCAGGCTTGCTGCTTGCGGCTCGAGGCTTGCAGCTGCTTTTCGATCGCATCCATCAGCATGCCGCCGATGTCGGTGCCGAAGGCATTGTCGATTTCGCGGATGCAGGTCGGGCTGGTGACGTTGATTTCGGTCAGGTGCTCGCCAATCACGTCCAGACCGACGAACAGCAGGCCTTTCTCGCGCAGGGTCGGGCCGACTTGCGCGGCGATCCAGCGATCCTTGTCGGTCAGCGGCCGCGCTTCGCCACGACCACCGGCGGCGAGGTTGCCACGGGTTTCGCCCTGGGCCGGAATCCGCGCCAGGCAGTAATCCACCGGCTCGCCGTCGATCATCAGGATGCGCTTGTCGCCGTCCTTGATCGCCGGCAGGTAGGCCTGGCCCATGATCTGCTGGCCACCGAGGGCGGTCAGGGTTTCCAGAATCACCGACAGGTTCGGATCGCCCGCGCGGTGGCGGAAGATCGAGGTGCCGCCCATGCCGTCCAGCGGCTTGAGGATCACGTCACCGTGTTTGGCGGCGAATTCACGCAGC
>NZ_QAIU01000433.1:0-6448 GCF_003061205.1 Pseudomonas sp. HMWF006 | reverse complement strand
CCAGCACGCCCGCCGTTTCGGCCTGTTCGAGCAGGTAGGTGGAGTAGACGAATTCCATGTCGAACGGCGGATCCTTGCGCATCAGGATCACGTCCAGGTCGCTCAGCAGGTTGTCCTGCTCGGCGTCCAGTTCGAACCATTTTTCCGGGTTGGCGAAGACTTTCAGCGGCTTCATGCGCGCCCGCGCCTGGCCTTCGGCCTGATACAGGTCGCGCTGCTCCATGTAGAACAGTTCCCAGCCACGTTTTTGCGCGGCCAGCAGCATGGCCAGCGAGCTATCCTTTTTATAGGAGATGCTGGCGATAGGGTCCATGACAATCCCGACGCGAACGCTCATTGGGTTTTCCTCGAAAATTGGCTACCGGATCGGTATTGAAAAAGTGCCGCCAGAGTGGCTCCGGGCGGGTTTTCGGTCAAGGAAAAACCCGTCGATAGATTGCATCTGGAGACTGTGCTAAAAAGGCTGGCATGCAGCGCTGGCCCTTGAACATCAAGGGTTTCCAGCCATCACTGATAGCAAAACGGACAATTTGATTCGCAAAGGCGACGGTAGAGCCCTCTTATGGAACAGCAGTCCAGCGCCTTGAAGGTCATGGTGATCGACGACTCGAAAACGATTCGTCGCACCGCCGAAACATTGTTGAAAAATGTGGGTTGCGAAGTGATCACGGCGATTGATGGTTTCGACGCGCTGGCGAAAATCGCGGACAACCATCCCGGAATCATTTTTGTCGACATCATGATGCCGCGTCTGGATGGTTATCAGACCTGCGCTTTAATCAAGAACAACAGCGCATTCAAGGCCACGCCGGTGATCATGCTGTCGTCGCGCGACGGGCTGTTCGACAAGGCCAAGGGGCGGATTGTCGGTTCCGATCAATTTTTGACCAAGCCTTTCAGCAAGGAAGAACTGCTTAACGCGATTCAGGCCCATGTTCCGGGCTTCGCCGCCGTTTTGCCGCAGTAAGACACGTACAGTGATGCTCGGCCAGCGGGCCGGGCGTCAACAAGAAAAATGGGGAAAACCATGGCACGTATCCTGATCGTCGATGATTCGCCGACTGAAATGTACAAACTGACCGGCATGCTCGAAAAGCACGGCCACGAAGTACTGAAAGCCGAAAACGGCGCCGACGGTGTCGCGCTGGCCCGTCAGGAAAAACCCGATGCAGTGCTGATGGACATCGTCATGCCCGGCCTCAACGGTTTTCAGGCGACCCGGCAATTGACCAAGGACCCGGACACCGGCCACATCCCGGTGATCATCATCACCACCAAGGATCAGGAAACCGACAAGGTCTGGGGCACCCGTCAGGGCGCCAAGGATTACCTGACCAAACCGGTCGACGAAGACACCCTGATCAAGACCCTGAACAACGTGCTCAAAGACTGATCGCGCAACCATGAGCGAATCGCTGACTGCGTTCGAACTGCTCTGGCAAATCGACCAGCGCTGCCGCTTGCTGGCGGCGGACTTGCCGTCGCAGACCGCGCGCCAGGATCGCTGGAGCGGTATCGGCTTTCGCCTTGGCGAGCATTGGTATGTGGCGCCGATGGGCGAAGTCAGCGAAGTGCTGCACGAGCCGCGCTTCACTCAATTGCCCGGGGTCAAACCGTGGGTCAAAGGGGTGGCTAACCTGCGTGGGCGCTTGCTGCCGATCATGGACCTGTGCGGTTTTTTCGGGCACGAGCTGTCGCCATTGCGTAAACAGCGGCGGGTATTGGTGGTCGAGCATGGCGATGTGTTTGCCGGGCTGATGGTGGACGAAGTCATCGGCCTGCAGCATTTCGAGCAGGACAGCTTCGAACCGATTTCGATCAGCAAGCGCCAGGGTTCCAAGGCCGAGTTCGTCAAAGGCTATTTCCGGCGCGAGCAGAACTGGCGGGTGTTCAGCCTGTTTGTACTGGCTAAATCCCCGGTATTCATGAGCGTCGCAATTTAGTCGAAACAACAGAGAACCCATGTGGGAATGGGCCATGTAATGGTGTGATTCTGTGGCAAGGGAAACCTGTGGCGAGGGGATTTATCCCCGATGGTTGGCGAAGCCGACCCAAAGGCTGCATTCGAGATGTATTTGATACAGCTCGAATCTTGGGGCCGCTGTGCGACCCATCGGGGATAAATCCCCTCGCCACAAAAGCTCCACTTCACAAGGCTAGCTTCTACAGGTGCTTCGGTGAGTTTCAAATTAGGCGAGGACCGATGACAAAAGCAAAAACAGACAAGTCGGCGGAAGGATCGCGCAGTCGCTCGCAGATCATCGTGCTGTTCATCGCACTGATCGTGTTCATCATGCTGCTGTTCGCCAACTTCGCGTACCTCAACACCCAGGCCAACTACGACAAACAGTACATCGGCCACGCCGGTGAACTGCGCGTGCTGTCGCAACGCATCGCCAAGAACGCCACTGAAGCCGCTGCCGGCAAGGCTGCCGCGTTCAAGTTGCTGAGCGATGCGCGCAACGATTTCGCCCAGCGCTGGGGTTACCTGAAGAAAGGCGACCCGGCCACCGGCCTGCCACCGGCCCCGGCCACCGTGCGCCCGGAAATGCGCGCCGTGCAGCTGGATTGGGAACGCCTGCTGAAAAACACCGACGCCATCCTCACCAGCGAACAGACTGTGCTGTCGCTGCATCAGGTCGCCGCGACCCTGGCCGAAACCGTGCCGCAGTTGCAGATCGAATACGAAAAAGTCGTCGAAATCCTCCTCCAGCGCGGTGCTCCGGCGGCGCAAGTGGCAATGGCCCAGCGTCAGTCGCTGCTCGCCGAACGGATCCTCGGCGCGGTCAACACCGTGCTCGCCGGCGACGAAAACTCGCAGCAGGCCGCCGATGCCTTCGGCCGCGACGCCACCCGTTTCGGCCAGGTACTCAACGGCATGCTGCAAGGCAACCCGGCACTGAAAATCAGCCAGGTCGAAGACCGCGATGCCCGCGCACGCCTGAGCGAAATTTCCGAGCTGTTCCAGTTCGTCTCCGGCTCCGTGGACGAAATCCTCGAAACCTCGCCGGAGCTGTTCAAGGTTCGCGAGTCGGCGAGCAACATCTTCAGTCTCTCGCAAACCCTGCTCGACGAAGCCTCGCACCTGGCCACTCGCTTCGAAAACCTTGCCGGCGGGCGCAACACCGACACCATTGGTGGTTACGTCCTCGGTCTACTGGCGCTGGCCTCGATCATCCTTATCGGTCTGGTGATGGTCCGGGAAACCAACCGCCAGTTGCGCGAAACCGCCGAGAAGAATGAGCGCAACCAGAACGCGATCATGCGCCTGCTCGACGAAATCGAAGACCTCGCCGATGGCGACCTCACCGTGACCGCCTCGGTGACCGAAGACTTCACCGGCACCATCGCTGACTCGATCAACTATTCGGTCGACCAACTGCGTGACCTGGTGGCAACCATCAACCTCACCGCCGGCCAGGTCGCCGCCGCCGTGCAGGAAACCCAGGCCACCGCGATGCACCTGGCCCAGGCCTCGGAGCATCAGGCGCAGCAGATTTCCGAAGCCTCGACCGCGATCAGCGACATGGCCGAGTCGATTGATCAGGTGTCGGCCAATGCTGCCGAGTCCTCGGCCGTGGCCGAGCGTTCGGTGGAAATCGCCAACAAGGGCAACGAGGTGGTGCACAACACCATCCACGGCATGGACAACATCCGCGAACAGATTCAGGACACCGCCAAGCGCATCAAGCGCCTCGGCGAGTCTTCGCAGGAGATCGGCGACATCGTCAGCCTGATCGACGACATTGCCGACCAGACCAACATCCTCGCGCTCAACGCGGCGATTCAGGCGTCGCTGGCCGGGGATGCCGGGCGCGGGTTTGCGGTGGTCGCCGATGAAGTGCAGCGACTGGCTGAACGCTCGTCCGCCGCGACCCGGCAGATCGAAACCCTGGTGCGGGCAATTCAGACCGACACCAACGAAGCGGTAATCTCGATGGAGCAAACCACCACCGAAGTGGTGCGCGGCGCACGACTGGCGCAGGATGCCGGGGTGGCCCTGGAAGAAATCGAAGGCGTATCGAAGACCCTCGCGGCGCTGATCCAGAGCATTTCCAACGCGGCGCAACAGCAGACTTCGTCGGCCGGCCAGATTTCCCTGACGATGAACGTGATCCAGCAGATCACCTCGCAGACTTCGTCCGGCTCCACCGCCACCGCCGAGAGCATCGGCAACCTGGCGAAAATGGCCAGCCAGCTGCGCCGTTCGGTATCCGGTTTCACCTTGCCGTCGGCGTCCGCGACGGACAAGGCGTGAGTGGAGTGGTTATGGGTGACCGGCACGACTATGTGGCCCTCGAATGGGTCAAGGGCGAAATTGCCGAAACGCTGAAACAGGCGCATCAGGCAATTGAAGCCGTGCTTGAGGATCCGCAGGCCTCTCCCGGGCTGGACGAGTGCCTGGATTACATCCATCAGGTCCACGGCAGTCTGCAAATGGTCGAGTTCTACGGCGCAGCCTTGCTCGCCGAAGAGATGGAACATCTGGTCGAAGCCTTGCAACACGAGCGCGTCAGCCACCGCGACGAAGCCCTGCACCTGCTGCTGCAAGCCCTTGGGCAATTGCCGATCTACCTCGACCGCGTGCAGGGCGCCCGCCGCGATTTGCCGCTGGTGGTGCTGCCGCTGATCAACGACCTGCGCAGCGCCCGCGGCGAAAGCCTGCTCTCGGAAACCAGCCTGTTCAGCCCGCAACTGCCGCAGCTGCCACCCCTCAGCGCGCAAGCGCTGGCGCTGCTGGAGCCGGCAGACCTGCCGAATGTGCTGCGCAAGTTGCGCCAGATGCTGCAAATGGCCTTGGTCGGTCTGTTGCGCGAGCAGGATGACCAGACGCATCTGGAGTACCTGGCGAAAGTCTTCCAGCGTCTCGAAGCCATGAGCGGCGATGCGCCCTTGAGCCCGTTGTGGCAAGTGGCCTCGGCGCTGGTCGAAGGCATGCGCGAAGGCGCGATCGCCAACAGCCCGGCGCTGCGCAGCCTGTTCAAGGACGCCGACAAGGAACTCAAGCGCCTGCTCGAGCAGGGCATGCGCGGCCTCAACCAGCCGCCCCCTGCGGAGCTGCTCAAAAGCCTGCTGTTCTATATTGCCAAAGCCGAACATCCCACCGGGCAGATGCTGACCATGAAAGATCGCTACTCCCTGGACGACGCGTTGCCCGACAGCGCGATGGTCGACGAAGAACGTGCGCGCCTGGCCTGCCCCGACCGCGATGCGATGCGCTCGGTGCTGGCGGCGCTGTGCGAAGAGCTGGTGCGGGTCAAGGAGCGCCTCGACCTGTTCGTGCGCAGCGACCGTCAGCACACCTCTGATCTGGACAGCCTGCTGGCGCCGCTGCGGCAGATTGCCGACACCCTGGCGGTGCTCGGTTTTGGCCAGCCGCGCAAGGTCATCATTGATCAACTGGCGGTGGTCCTCAGCCTCGCTCAAGGCCAGCGCGAACCGAACGACGCCACGCTGATGGACGTCGCCGGCGCGCTGCTCTACGTCGAGGCGAATCTGGCCGGGATGGTCGGCACCGTGGAAACGGAAAGCCCCGAAGAGGCGCGCCTGCCGACCACCGACCTGACGCAGATCCACCAGATCGTGATCAAGGAAGCGCGCATCTGCCTGCAACAGGCCAAGGACATGATCGTCGACTACATCGACGCCGACTGGGATCGCCAGCACCTGCAAGCGTTGCCGGAGTTGCTGACCCAGGTGCGCGGCGCGCTGGCGATGATTCCGCTGAGCCGGGCGGCCAGTCTGGTCGAGGCCTGCAATGGCTTTATCCGCGAGCATTTACTGCTTGATCCCCACGAGCCGGGCTGGCAGCAACTGGACAACCTCGCCGACGTGATCACCAGCCTCGAGTACTACCTCGAACGTTTGAGCGACGACCCGCAGGCCGCGAGCGAACAACTGCTGGATGTCGCGCAGAAGAGCCTGGCCAGCCTGGGCTACTTTCCTGACGACGCGCCCGGCGCACCGCAGGTGCCAGTGCTCGATGACGTGCTCAGCCCCAGCGAAGCGTTGGTGATGCAAGACCTGCAAGTGCTGGACGACCCCGATATCGTGCAGTCGCTGGCCGAGGTGCTGGCCAGCCCGGTGTCGGCGCTCAACCCGCCGGCCCTGACCACCCCCGGCAGCCTGATGCCGCCACCGGCTGACGAAGAGCCGGTCGACGACGAGCTGCGCGAAGTGTTCCTCGAGGAGACCGACGAAGTCCTCGAAGTCCTCCACGAATACCTGCCGCGCTGGTCGGCCAATCCGCAGGACCGTGCGGCCCTGACTGAACTGCGCCGGGCCTTCCACACCCTCAAGGGCAGCGGGCGCATGGTCCGTGCGCTGGTGCTGGGTGAACTGGCCTGGGCGGTGGAGAACCTGCTCAACCGTGTGCTGGAACAAAGCGTCGAGCCCGGTGCGGTGGTGCCGCAACTGCTCACCGACACGGTGTTGTTGCTCCCGGAAC
>NZ_QAIU01000432.1:19298-19565 GCF_003061205.1 Pseudomonas sp. HMWF006 | reverse complement strand
ATTCATGGTTGGGGTTGCCGATCGGCAAGCCCTTGAGTTCGATGCGCGGACGCTGGGTCTTGGCCAAGTCTTCGGCGACCTTGCGGGCCTCTTCGGCGCGGTCGCTTTCCAGCAACGAGTAATACAGCGCGGTGGAATCTTCGAGGCGATCACCGACATCCGCGTCGGGTGCCGACAGCACTTGGCGATAGAGGTCGGTGGCGATTTCCGGCTCACGCTGGTCCAGATACGACGCCGCCACCCAGCGCAGGGCGTAGGTCGGAATGT
>NZ_QAIU01000432.1:6379-19203 GCF_003061205.1 Pseudomonas sp. HMWF006 | reverse complement strand
AGTTTGTCGTAGTCGGCCAGCGCCCGGTCGGCGATGACGTAGTGCTCTTTCTCACTGCGGGTGGCGAGCTCGGCGAGGCGCACGCGTTCGGCGGCCAGATCGCCTTCGAGGCGACGCAGGATGACCGGATCGATCAGCCCGGGGCGTTGATTGGCCAGGCGCAACGCCGGCTCCGGCAGACGCGCCTTTTGCAGGGCGACCACGTATTCTCGGGCAACTTGCGGCTTGCTGCCGGCGCGGATGAAGGCCTGATCGTATTCGAACAAAGCGTCGTAGGGTTTGTTGTCACGGGTCAGGGCGTACCCCAGTGCCAGACGACGCGCAGGGTCATCGGGTCTGGCCGCCACCAGCGCTTTGGCGCGGGTCACCGCTTCGTCGGGTTTGCCGGCGTCGGCCTGAGTCAGGGCCAGACCGAGTTGCAGATCAGCGTTATCCGGCTCCAGCGCCAGGGCCTTGTTATAGACCTGAGTGGCTTGATCCCAGCGCTTGAGGTTGCGGTAGGCGCGCGCCGTGGCGGTCAGCGCCTGAACCGGCAGGACGCGGTCGCGGCCCTGGGTCTCATAAACCTGCACCACTTCGGCATCGAGACCGGCCCAGCTGGCGATTTGCAGGTGATCGCTGACCTGCCCGGTCGTCGACTGGCCGGGAGGCACCTGACGCAATACCGTCAGTGCAGGCGTGTACTGCCCGGCACGGGCGTCGCGCACCATTTGATCGTAGGGTGTGTCGGCAAACGCCAGTGCCGGCCAGAGCAATTGGCTGCACAGCGCGACACGAAACAATGGGCGTAAACCACGATGTAATACGGGAACATCAATACGCGGCATTCGTCAGCATCCTTACATGGCTAGCCGGGTCGCAATGCCCTCCTTGCCCATTCGTAACGGTGGCCGCGATCAACCACCCACGGCCAAGCTTAGTCAGGCAGTCTTGCACGCAAGCGTAGACCAGGATCCGCAACGCAATAATTGTTCAGAATCGTGCCGGCGATTCCATCGTGGCACCGAAACCCCGAACGCCAGACAGCAAAACGCCCGGCGTCTGCGCAATGCAGAGGCCGGGCGTTTTCATTTAGCGCGCAGTATTACTGCACTTGCGTGACGCCTGCGAATTTGCTCATCAGGAAACCGACGAACTGCTCAACGGTCATTTTCTGGCCGTTGAACTCCACTTGATTGGCGGCGTAATGCAGCTTGGTCACGACGTTGGTGCCATCCACGGTCGCCAACTGCGAACCGACGGCCATGCCGGCAAACATGTCGGCCGCCTCTTTGGACTGATCGACGATCGCTTTGGCGTCGGTCTGGCCATCCAGTTGCGCCTGCACGCTGAGCAGGTCGATCAGCATCGGCTTGGACACCTGGATATTCAGGTCCAGCAGGGCAATCAGTTGCTTGCCCAGCTGATCCGGCGGCAGGTCCATCGACTGCGGCTTGGTCAAGTCGACCACCAGATTGGCGCGGCTCTCACCGTTGGCGGTTTTCAGCGACAGGTTTTCCAGCGCCACTTGCGGCCCGGCGGCCAGCAGTTTCTGCAGGTCGGCTTTGACTTGCGCATTTTCCGCTTCGGTCAGATTCAGCTCGGGAGCCGGCAAGCCGGCTTCGGCAGCTTCGGCGGCGGCTTTTTCATACGGCTGCAGTTTGGTCTGGTAGATCTGCATCAGCGACATGGTCGACGGGATATCGAGGTTTTTCAGGCTCATGGCCATGGCGGCCGAGCCGATTTTCTTGTCGTTGAGGCTGATTTCGCCAATTTTGTAATCGGCGCGGCCCGAGGCATTGCTGCCGCTTTCTTCGGTGAGGTTCTTCATTTCGAAGTTCTTCACGCCGAGCACCGACTGTTGGGTGCCGAAGGTGGTCTTGCTGTTGGTCAGCTCCAGGGTGTTTTCGCCGGTGTAGTAGCCATAGCTGCTCTTGGCGAGGTTGCTGGCCAGGGTCAGACCGTTGAGTTCGATCTGCACGGGCGCCTGATCTTCGGCGACGGTGACCAGTTTCAGGTTGTCCATATAGCCGTCCGCCTTGACCTTCTGTGCCTGGGCACTGGCGGAGATGTTCAGGGTCAGGCCGGAGAACTTCAGGCTGGACTGTTCATCCAGCGCGGTTTCCAGCGGCAGCAGGTCGACGGTGCTGGTGGTGGATTCGTCGTAGCCGATGTTGGTCACGCCTTTGAGCGGTGCAGCGCCCTTGGCGGCGGCGAACCATTTTTCAGTGGCGGCGTTCTTTTCCAGCTCATAGTTGCTGGTGGCCATGACCGGCAGCCATTTCAGCGACACCAGGCGCGAGAACGGCAGCGGGCCGTGCTCGATGTGGTCGACAAACAGCAGCTCGACCGGTTTGTCACCGAACATCTCGCCTTCGCCCTTGAGGCGGTAGTGCGCGGTGCTGGTGAAGGTGTGACGCTCCAGCGACACCAGCTCCAGCGACGCGGTGCCATTGGAGCCGGCCATCGCGGTCTGCAGCTCTTTGTTGGCGTTGGTGACGGCGTTGTTCAGCACGCCTTCGATCTTGGTCCCGGTATACCAGGCCCCGCCGGCGCTGATGGCGCCGATCGCAACAACAATCCCGAGTAGCACGCCTGCTGATTTATTCATGAATGACCTGATCGATTTCCGTGGCTGTGAGTGTGGTTGTCTTCCCTGAACCCGTGATCGGGTCGCGGCTCGACTGCGCTGAATTCAGCGGTGGAGATTAGCACCGGGCACGCGAGGAGGCCCAATGTTTAAAGGTTAAAGAGTGTCTATGGGAATTGTGGACAGTCGACAGGCGGGAAGAGTTTCGGTGTTTTTCAGTCCGCCTTCGCGAGCAAGCTCGCTCCCACAAGGACAACGCTGTACCTGTGGGAGCGAGCTTGCTCGCGAAGGGGCCAGATGATTCAGCAGAGAATCAGGAATACTGAACCTCGATTTCATCGAGTTGATGATCAAAGCTCTTCAGCCGTGCGGTCCAGGTGTACACCAGCACTTCAAAATCCCGGTCGATCACCGCCCCGCCCGGCCCGTCGGCGCGGGGGTCGCAGAAGTCCAGTTGATAGCGCTCACGGGCCATGGCCGTGGCGACATCGGACAATTCCCGGGCGTTGTTCAACCAATGCCAGCCCTCGCCATCAATCTGCTTGTCGAGTTCCAGGCACTGCTTCTTCAGCGCTTCGAGGCTTTTTTCCAGTGGCGTGCCGGTGAGTTCGCCCATGACTTCGGCGAAGGTGCGCCCCGGCTGCCAGTAGCTGCCCCAGAAATACCGGTCGAACACGGTTTCGACCCGACGCAGGGCGACTTTGGTGTCCCAGATCAGCACCAGGGTCCTGCCCTGTTCAAGCTGTCGTTTCTTGACCCGCTGCACCTGCACCGACGCCCACGCCACCACGACGATCGCCATGACCGCGATCAGCGCGGTCGCGCTGTCGAGGAACACCATCGCCTTGTCGATCTGGTGGGCCAGCATGATGCCGTAGAAATAGGTGGCCGAGAGCAGCACCAGCGCTGCGATGGCGCACCAGAAGCCGAGAGCGTAAGGGTTTTTCATTATTGGTTTCCCCTAGACCAGCGCTAGCAATGTGCGCTGAAGGGGCGCTTTGCTCGGGGCGCCCCTCCAACACTTCAAAGCATAGCAACGGCCTCAGGGTTTGCTGGCGGTTGTCGCTTGCGTTCGTCCGCTTTCCCAACCGCCGCCCAGGGCGAGGAACAAATCGATCTGGCTCATCGCGACCTGGGTGTTGGCCGCGGCCAGTTGCGCGGTGACGTCGGTATAAGTACGGGTCGCTTGCAGGTCGGCGAGGAACGACTCGCGCCCGGCCTGGAAGAAGCGATGGGTCTGGTCGGCGGCCAGTTTCGCCGACTGCTCGGCATCGGCCAGCGCATCGCGCCGTTGCAGCAACGCGCTGTACTGGGCCAGACCGGTCTGGGTCTCGCGGATGGCGTTGAGCACCACGCCGTCGAAATGCGCCAGCGCGCCTTGGGTCGAGGCTTCGGCTTCACGAATGCGCGCGCGGGCGCCGTTGGTCGGCACTTTCCAGCTCAACGACGGGCCGAAGCCCCAACGGTTGGTCGACGGATCGCCGAGGTCGGAAACAATGCCGACGGTGCCGATGGTCGCGCCGATGCTGATGTCCGGGTACAACTCGCCCGTGGCGATGCCGATCCCGGCGGTCGCGGCGGCGAGACGACGTTCGGCCTGACGTACATCGGGACGGCGCTTGAGCAGCGCCGCACCGTCGCCGACCGGCACCCGTTGGGCGATTTTTGGCAATTCGGCGCAGGTGGCGGTGCCGGCCGGCAATTGCTCGACCGGTTTGGCCAGCAGCATCGACAAGCGGAACAAACCGGCCTGACGCGCCGCCTCATAGCGCGGCATGTCGGCGCGCAAGGATTTGAATTGGGTTTGCGAACGGGTGACCTGGGTTTCATCGCCACGCCCGGCATCGCGCAGGCGCTGAATCAGCGTGGTGCTCTGCGATTGCAGGTCGAGGGAGTGCTGGGCGATTTCCCGCTCTTCATTGGCGGCGCAGACTTGCGTATAGGCGCGAACCACGTCCGCCACCAGGGTGATGCGCGCGGTGTCGGCCGCCGCTTGCGTGGCATCAGCGTTGGCTTGCGCCGCTTCGATGCCGCGTTGCAGCGTGCCCCACAGGTCGAACTGGTAAGAAGCACTGATGCCGATGTCAGCGACGTTGGCCACCGGCACTTTTTCTGGCAACAGGAACGCCTGACCGGATTCCTGCAAGCGCTGCGCGCCCATCTTCACGCCGCCGCTCCAGCCTCCGGCCGCTTTGGCTTCATCGACCTGCGCACGGGCCCGCGACAGGTTGGCCGCGGCCACGCGCAAATCGGTATTGGAAGCCATGGCCTGCTGCACCAACTGGTCCAGACGCGGGTCTCGATACAAACGCCACCAGTCCGCCGGCACCGGTGCTGAAACCACCGGTTTGCCCTCCACGGCCAATTCGCCCTGAAAGTCCTTGCGCTGCACCGCCGCGTCAGCGGGCAGGTGATAGTCCGGCCCGACCATCTGACAGGCCGAGAGCATCAGGCCCAACCCGGCGATCATCAGGGCCCTGTTCATTGCGCGGGCTCCTGCTTTTGCTCGTCGATGATCGACACGGTCGCGGTGCGGCCGGCGATCATGCGGAAGTCTTCCGGCACATCATCAAAGGCGATACGCACCGGAATCCGCTGCGCCAGGCGCACCCAGCTGAACGCCGGGTTGACGTTGGGCAGCAGGTTGCTGCCGCTGGTGCGGTCACGGTCTTCGATACCGGCGACGATGCTTTCGACATGCCCGCGCAGCTTCGCTTTGTCGCCGATCACACGGATGTCGACAGACTGGCCGACATGGATGCCGTCGAGTTTGGTTTCTTCAAAATAGCCGTCGATGTGGAACGAGTTGCTGTCGACCACCGACAGCACCGGCCGCCCGGCCGTGACGAACTCTTGCGGACGCGGTGCACGGTCGTTGACGTAGCCGTCCACCGGACTGCGGATCACCGAACGGTCGAGGTTGAGCTGGGCGCTGTCCACCGCCACCAGCGCTTCAGCCAGCGCCGATTGCGCACGGGCGACCTTCGACAGGCTTTCTTCCAGCTGTTCGGCCGGCACCAGATTGCCCAGGCCACGGTTACGCTTGGCCTCACGCTGGGCCTGGGCGAGGGTTTCTTCGCGATCGGCAACCGTTGCTTTAGCTTGACGCAGGGCCAGTTTGAAGCGGTCCTGGTCGATGCTGAACAGCACCTGGCCGCGTTTGATCAACTGGTTGTCCTTGACCTCGACCTGCTGGATCAGCCCGGACACGTCCGGGGCGATCTGGATGACGTCGGCACGGATATGGCCGTCGCGGGTCCACGGCGCAAACATGTAATACATCACCATGCGCCAGACGAGAACGACAGCGAAAGTCACGATCAGCAGGGTCAGGACCACGCGACCGATAGTCAGAAACGGTTTTTTCATGTCATCAGGTATCGACTGAGTGAGTCCACGCCGTACAACAGCACGGCGTAGAGAGCCACGTTGAACAATGCCCGGTGCCAGACCAGACGGTAAAAGTGCAGGCGTGTGAGCACGCCGTGCACCAGCAAAAACAACACATAGGTGATGCCCATCAGCACCAGCAGGGTCGGCAGGAAAATGCCGCTGATATCCAGATCACCGATCATAGGGGCGCTCCATCGGGCAGCGGTTCTTCGGCATCGCCGGTGCTGACAAATTCCACGCCGGGCAACAGCGCCAGGCGCAAACCGCTCAAGGCATGCAACAGGTTTAACCGGGTTTCCTCGTCGCCGTGCCCTTTGAGCGCACGGCGCGCGCGGTCCATCGTCATCAATAAAGGACTCGGCGCCGGCAAGCGCTCGCCGGCCTTCAGACAGGCGCGGAAATACTCGCCGACCTCGGCCACCACTTGTTGCAGCAGGACCTGCGGCGCGCCGCTCACGCGTGGGGTGTAGGCCAGCAGATCGAGCAGGTTCAGGCCCACACGCACTTCCCGCATGGCAATGCCGGTGTCCTGACCGGTCATGGCCAGGCGTGGCAAGTGCTGCATCAAGCGGTCGAGCAGTTGCACGCCCAAGTGCCGGTGTTCAGCGAGGTTGGCCGGCTCGGTCATGTGCACGATGTCCTTCCAACTGAAGCGGGTCAGGCGTTTGGCGGCCAGTTCGACGCCGAACGGGCGGGCGATCAGGGTCCAGATAAACGCGAAGAGCAAACCGATGGGGCCGGCCAGGTTGGCGTTCACAAAGGCGAAGAAGTCCGCGTCGTACGCGCCCTGAATGCTGATGAACGACGAGGTGTTGACCAGCGTCAGAAGCATGCCGAGGTAGAACCGCGGCTGTACCGTCAGGGTGCCGACACAGATGAACGGAACCGCAAACGCCAGCACCAGCATCGGAAAGTCGTGCAGGTTCGGCAGAATCAGAAACAGATAGAGGCTGGCGAACAATACCGACATCCCGGTCCAGAAAAAGAACCGGTAGATCTGCGGCGCCGGGTCGTCCATCGAGGCAAAGAAACTGCACGCCACCGCCGCCAGAATCACCGCACTGCCGCCATCCGGCCAGCCGAGCAGGATCCACAGTACCGAGGCGACGATGATCGCCAGAATGGTCGAGGCCACCGAATACAGCATCATCCCGCGATCGAGAAACGGCGTCAGACGCCCGAGGCGCCAGTGTCGGTAAACCGCACGCCAGCTGTCCTGCCGTTCGCAGAGAATCGCGTCCTGCAGGCTGCGGCAGTCCTGCCACAGATCGATGAATTCACCGAGGCGATAAATCGCGTTGGAAAACAGCAATTGCTGGCGGTCTTCCAGCGCCTCGCAGCTTGGCTGCAAGGCCTGAAGCTGATCCTTGAGCGCCTGCCAACGCGCCAGGTCGGCGTCGTTATGGCCGAGCCATTGCTGGGTCGCAGTCAGCAGCGGGGCAAACTTTTCCACCAATTCCGGCGTGCGTCGTTCGAGGGCGTAGAGCGAGTCTTCGAGGGCGTCGATCACTGGCAACAGGTGGATCATCCGCCCGCGCAGCTCCTTGGTGTTGCGCACGGTTTGCGGCCTCGCGCCTTCGTGGGGCAACTGGCCGATCATCAATTCGAGGCTGTTGAAATTGGCGACCATGGCCATGCGCAAGGCCGTGATCTGCTCAGGCTGCACGTCGCGGCCGAGAAATTTCAGGCTGTACGTCGTGGCATCGGCGAACCACTTGCCGACGGCGTCGTTGAACACCGGCGCCAGGCGGCGCGGCCAGAACATCGCGCCGATCACCGCAGCCACGGCGATGCCGAGGAAAATCTCTTCGGTGCGCGCTTCTGCCACGTCCCACACCGCCAGCGGGTTATCCACCGTCGGCAAGGCAATCAGCGGCAAGGTGTAACCGGCGAGCATCAGCGCGTAGTTATTGGCGGTACGCAGGTGCAGCGACAGGAACAGCAAAATCCCCGTCCACAAGGCAATGACCACCACCAGCACATACGGGCTCTGCACGAACATCGGCACGAACAGCACTGCCGCCGCGGCCCCGAGAAAGGTGCCGATGGCGCGGTACAGTGCCTTGGAGCTGGTTGGCCCGAGAAACGGACTGGAAACGATATACACCGTGGCCATCGCCCAATACGGACGTGGCATTTGCATAAGCAAGGCGATGTACAGCGCGATCATCGACGCTGCAAAGGTACGGACCCCGTAAAACCAGTCACGGGCCGGCGGAATGCCAGAGAAAAAACCGTTCAAGACTTGATCACCACAGGCGGATGGGCCACCTCAAAAGCGCGCAGTACCCGAAGCGCAGCCTCCAGATCACTCTGGTCGATGCCTTCGAGCACCTCATGACGCAGGCGCACCAGTTCGGCTTCCACCGCTTGCACCAGCTCGCGGCCGGTATCGGTCAGGCTCAGACATTTGGCCCGACGGTCCTGGACATCTTCGGTGCGGCAGACGTAACCGGAATGGCACAACTGATCGAGCAGACGCACCAGCGACGGACTCTCCATCCCGGCCGCCTGCGCCACTTGCACCTGACGCACGCCCTCACCCAGCCGGCCGATCATCAAGAGCGGCACGGCGCAGGCTTCGGAGATGCCGTAGTTGACCAGCGTGGTCTGGCAGATTTTCCGCCAGTGCCTGGCGGCCACCACCATGGCACTGCTGATGTTCATCTGGAGAGCGTCGAGGGAATTCGGCACGGGGCAATGCACACTGTTAGTTTGCTAACTATCAATATCGCATTGGCAGGGAATTTCAGTCAAGTTTTGAAACAAATGTTCCTTGAAGCGTTTCTGCACATCTCCTACGTATCGCGTCCCTTGCGCAACATCACATCCAGCTGATCTACCACTTCCGCCCAATCGGCATCATCGAGAATCTCGCCACGCAAAAAATCGGCCTGGCTCTTGCTCCAGAAGAACGCGTCCGCCAGGTGCAATTCCGGCTTGAGTGGTGAATGGGTAGCGATGAATTGCTCGATGCTGGTGGGGTCGCTGCGCAGTCCCAGTTGGTCGAACAGGCACGGCAGGCTGTGGATTGGCTGTTCCATGGAGGACTCCTTGAGAAAACAGGTGTGTGGAAGAGCAATCGCGGACAAGCCCGCTCCCACCGTGTTTTCGGGTGAACACACTATTGGTGAACAACCCAATACCTGTGGGAGCCTGGCTTGCCCGCGATAGCGCCAGCCCGAGCGCCGCCAACATTAATGGCTCAACTCTCGTACCTCGGCATGCGGCACCATCTTCAAAAACTCGGGCATGCTCATGTGCAGCAGATAGTTGTGGTTGCCGGCCTCCAGGTAGATGTCTTTCTGCCGGGTCAGCAGCGGGTCGATGACCATGTCCAGGCCATAGGAATCACCCAGCGGTGGCACCGCACCGCGTTCGCAGTCGTCGAAGATGTGCGCCAGATTGCTTTCGCGGGTCAGTTGCCATTCACCGCTGGTGCGCACCTTGCTCAAGTCCAGATGCCGGCTGGCCGGCAGCACGGCCATCAAATAGTGCCCGTGATGGTCGTCGAGGATGACCGATTTCGCCACTCGCTCGGCAGGCACCCCGCTAACCCGCGCGGTCTCCAGGCTGCTGGACGAATGCCGGTGGGCGACGATGTCGTATTCGCAATGCGCCCGGGTCAGGCTGCTTTGCACCTTTCTTGCCATACGCATGATGCACCTCGGTGTTGCGCTGAACGGTTATTGCCGTGTTTTGAGTCTAGTCCGGCGGGCCGCTGGCAGCGGGAAATCCGCTCACTGGACAGCTGCGCACGCTGATCAACATTCGTCCCGCCCCACCCTCAACTAGACTGAAAGAACCAGCCCATGACGCTCGCGGAGGGTCACGTGAACAGCCGATGTTGTACGTTTGCCGTATTACTGCTGCTGAGCGGCTCAGCCCTCGCCGCCGATACGCCGTTGCCGGCCATGAGCCCGGTCGGCCTGTGGCTGATCACCCTCGGCATTGTCTTTCTGATCGCCGAAGCCGCGCTGCCCAACTACGGAGTGATCGGCCTGGGCGGGATCATCATGTTCGTGATCGGCGCACTGATTATGGGCAACGCCGAATTGCCAGTGCCGATGATCATCGGTCTCGGCCTGCTCAGTGCCCTGTTGCTGAGCGCATTGATCGTCCGCGCCCTGAAAACCCGGCCACGTCATGCCGTCAGCGGCGATGCCGGGCTGGTCGGCAGCGTGACGGCGGTGACCACCGTGCAAGCGGAAAACGCCCACAACGGCTGGGTGCAACTGCAGGGCGAACACTGGCAAGTGCGCAGCGCGACACCCCTGCACACCGGGCAATCGGTGCGCGTGGTCGGGCGTAGAGGCTTATTGCTGAAAGTCGCCGCAACTGACGCGGTGCGTCACGGAGAGTGATCATGGGTCTGCAAATCGGTTTTGTCGCGCTGCTGCTGTTGGTGATCGCCCTCGCCGGATCGACGTTCCGCATCCTGCGTGAATACGAACGCGGCGTGGTGTTCCAGCTCGGGCGCTTCTGGCAGGTCAAAGGGCCGGGGCTGATCCTGCTGATTCCGGTGGTGCAGCAAATGGTCCGGGTTGATCTGCGCACCGTTGTTCTCGATGTGCCGCCACAGGACGTGATCACCCGCGATAACGTCTCGGTGAAGGTCAACGCGGTGTTGTATTTCCGCGTGCTCGACCCGCAGAAGGCGATCATTCAGGTCGAGGACTTTCTCTCCGCCACCAGCCAACTGGCCCAGACCACCCTGCGCGCAGTGCTCGGTAAACACGAACTCGATGAACTGCTGGCCGAGCGCGAACAGTTGAACATCGACATCCAGCAAGTGCTCGACGCGCAGACCGACGCGTGGGGCATCAAGGTCGCCAACGTCGAGATCAAGCATGTCGACCTCAACGAGTCGATGGTCCGCGCCATCGCCAAACAGGCCGAAGCCGAACGGGAACGGCGGGCCAAGGTGATCCACGCCGAAGGTGAGTTACAGGCGTCGGAAAAACTCATGCAGGCCGCCGAAATGCTCGGGCGCCAGCCTGGCGCCATGCAATTGCGCTACATGCAGACATTGAGTTCGATTGCCGGCGACAAGAGCTCGACGATTGTCTTCCCGTTGCCGATCGAGTTGCTCAAGGGCATGGCGGATCTGTCGGGAAAATCATGAACAGCAACAGATCGCAGCTTTCGGTAGCGCCTGCAGAGCAGGCATTCCCCCGCAGGCTGCGATCCTTTAAACGCCGCGCATTTTCTCCAAAGCCGCATAGGGTGCACACGCGCAAGCCTGCAACCGCGCCCGCAACAGCGGCGACGCTTCACGCCGTTTGGCCTCGCCATCGGCCACAAAGGCCTGCGCGGGCTGCTTCGCGTGCTGCGCGGCGGCCAGCCATACCTGTTGGCGCTGTTCGGCCGTCAGCTTGAAAAACCGCGCCAAGCGCCCCGCCATCGCATCAGGCAGTTCGCTGTAGTTGACCAGCGCACCCGCCGAGTCACGGCAGTGCACCACACCGGCCTCGAGCAATCGTCCCAGGCGCCGGGCGATGAAGTCCTCGCGTCCCACGAACGGCAAACCGTCTTCGAGCACGCAATCCCCCAGCATGCCCGGCACCATGTGCATCCCGGGACGACGCAGGTGCGAAACGGCAATTTCCACAGGATCGCGATACAGAAACAGCCACGGCGTGTCGGGAAAACAGGCCTGCAACAGCGGCCATTCGCCGATACTCCAGGCATCGAGCTTGATCACCAGCCGTTGCTCGATGCCACGACGCCGCTGTCCATAGGCCGAAAGCAATCCGCAGATGGCCGCGCGCCGTTCGCCGGCCGGCAGGTCGCTGCGCAACAGCGCATCCAGCGGTGGCGGTTCGGACACCACGATGTGATCGTCGAGCCGCGCGAGCATCTGGCTGATCAGCGTCGAACCACAGCGTGAGGCATGCAGAATGAACGCGCTCGGTGCCAGGCCCGGGCTTTGCGCCTGCCAATCGCTGAGCGCCGCCAACGGCGTCTGCCGGCGAAAGGCCTGATTGAACGGTAGCCGCAACGCATCCTCCACCGCCTCGCGGAAAAACGGCTGATGCAACGGCGTGTCCGCGAACCAGCACCAGTCCACCTGCCATTGCCCGGCGACCGGCCAGACGCGGATCGGCAACCAGCCGTCGAAGCTCAGCCGTGCCATTGTTCGTTCCACTGCCGGCGACCATTGCGCATTGCCGCGCGCAGTTCTTCACGGGTCAAGGCCAGCCCCTGGGCAGCAGCCAGTTGCAGGGTGCGCTCGATGAACGTTTCCGGGTCGCCGATGGCCTGCAATGTCGCCGCCAGCTGCGCATCACCGTCGAGCACACGCTGCAATGGTTGCAGCGGCGAATCAGCTGTCTGTGCTGCCGGGGTATCGCGCAAGCCTTCGGCAATCTTTGCCAGGACCCAGGCCGTCGGGCGGCAATCGAGCACCAGATGAATCCTCGCCGAGGCGTCGCGGTTGTCCACGCGATGGGCTCGGGCAAGATCGAGAAACCAGCATTCCCCCACCGTCATCGGTACACGCCGGTCTTCCAGCCAGAAGTCCACAGCGGGTGGGCTGAGCAGCGGAATGTGCAGCCGCAGATCCGCTTGCGGGCCGTCGAGATCGTAGTCGCGGTGTTCGTGAATGCGCCCGCCAGGGCCCAGCCGTAACAGGCGCGCACTGACAATTTCCAGCGACAGCGCATGCAGCCCGCGTTGCCAGCGCTCATCCCGCAACCAGGGCGCACGAGGCACCGACGCAGCCTGCCCGGGAGACAATTCGGTCAGCGCATCGGCTGACGAAATCAGCGCCACGCCGCTCCAGTCGCCGGTGAAATAGTCGCTGTTGAAATGCCCGCGCCAGGCCTGCTCATCAATCGCCGCCAGCGCTTGCAACAACAAC
>NZ_QAIU01000432.1:3768-6369 GCF_003061205.1 Pseudomonas sp. HMWF006 | reverse complement strand
CGGCTCACGAGCCCACCCGGCGCTTACCGGGCCGGCGCCGCAGCATGCGCCACCGGCACAGAAATATCCCCGGCCGCCCAGGCCGATTCTCGATTGGCCAGTGCGGTGGCGATCGACTGCACTTCGGTCGATTGCACCTGATCCGGCAGTGGATCGAGGCCGGCACTGGCGAAGATCTGTCCGTACGCATTGCGCAGATCGGCGTAGGACAGGTCGCGGCGCAGGTCTGCTTGCAGGTTGTTCAGCTCGCCCTGAATCAGTTCCAGTTCACCAATGCCCGCCGCCTGATGACGATTGCGCAACTGGCCGACGATTTGCCCGTCGATGTCCGACAGTTGCTGGCTGGTCTTGAACTGGCGCAAGGCCTCTTGATAGTTGGCGTTGGCCACGTAGAGCTGCGCCAGCACCGCAATCGACATGGCCTGACGCCGCGCGGTGGCCACTTCCTCGCCAGCCTTGGCGACATCAATGGCCGCCGGAGCGGAGATCACGTTGAACAGGTTCCAGGTGACTTTCACGCCATAGTCGGCCCAGCCCTGTTCGACCAGGAACGAGTTGCTGTCGTAATGCCCGCCGGCGGAAAACTCCAGGCCCGGCAACAGACGCAGCATGGCCTTGCGGGTTTCAGCGGCGCTGATGCGGGTCTGGTAATCCTGCTCACGCAGTTCCGGACGGCTGGTCAGCGCCTCCTGTTCCAGTTTCGCCAGATCGACCTTGAGTTCGGGAATCTGATAACCGTCATCGGTGGCCAAGGTCAGGTTGGTACCCAGCGGCAGGTTGATCAGGGTCGCCAGTTCGGTTTTCGCCAAAGACAGGGCACGGCGCTGCTCTTCCAGTTGCCGGGTGGCTTCGATCAGCGAACGTTGGTAGCTGAGCGATTGCACCGGGTCGCCAATGCGCTGGTCGCTCATGCTCTGGCTGTTGCGCCGGGCGGTGTCGACACGGGCCATCAGGCTGTCAATCTGCTTGAGCAGACGTTCGGCGGCCATCGCTCGCCAATAGGCCGAGCGCACATCCTGAACGATGGTGTTGATCACCTTGCGGCGACGCTCCTGGACGATCAGGCGTTGGTCGCCCTGCTGTTTGGCGCTGATGTAACTGACGCCAAAGTCCAGAACGTTCCAGACCATGGTCAGGTCGGCGACTTCACGGTCGCGATCCTGCGAGGTCGACGGTTCCAGCGACTGAGTGCCGGTACGTACGCTCTGGCTGCTGGAGGCGTTGACGTTGTTGCGCCCGACGTAACCGGCGTCCAGCGCCATGCGCGGCAGCATGTCGAAACTGGCGAGGTCGAGCTGCCGCTTGGCCAGCGCCTCCTCCATGATCTTCAAGCGGCCTTCGAGGTTGTACTTCACCGCGCGAGCCATGGCCTGGTGCAGGGTCAGCGGGCCGCGCAGCGGTTCCTGATCCTTGTACATGCTGTGCAGGTCGCTCCTGGCCCGCTGTTCACTGACGCTGCGTTCAATCGGTTCACTGGTCACTGCACATCCGCTGATCGCCAGCGACAGCAGGCTGGCGCCGAACAACTTCTGACTTCTTTTCATCCCTGGATCGCCCCTAGGTCCCGCACAGTGTTGAGTAATGGTTGGTTCAGGCCGATATTTCGCTGATGCCGACCTGTTGCAGTGCCGCCGCCAGGTTGTCGACCCGGTGCTGTTCGTTGTCTTTGAGTTCTTGCAGTTGCTGCCCCAGCGTCGGCGCACCAAACACGCCGCGCAGGCCTTGAGAAACGTCGCCAGCCTTGAGTGACTGGCTGCCAAACGCATTCAACGAATCGCGGTCGGCGGCACTGTCTTGATTGAACAGGCTCGATAACGTGCTGGTACCGAATACGCCGCCATCACCGCCGCCAAAGCCGAGGAAGCCGTGACCGGATCCATCACCGCCGTTGTCACTGCTGCTGAACACTTGCGCAATGAAGCTCGGGCTGAGGGCACCTTGATTGATGAAAATATCGCCCAGCGGGCGGATGCCGTTGCCAATCACCCGTTGTTCGAACAGCGGCGCAAAGGTCAGCGGTGAGCCGATATCGCCGGTGGGGGCGGTGAAAATGATCGGTTGCAGCGGGATGTTCGGCGGCGGTGGCGGCACCACCGGATCGCTGCTGCGAATCAGTGGATCGGGAATCACCACGCTGGTTGGTGTCGAGGGTGGAACGACCGGCGGCACGGTATTGATCACGTAATTGTTCGAGCTGCTGACACCGCTGCCACTGTTGCCGGAGGCATCGCTGACACCCGCGCTGTTGACGCTGATCGCATTGCTGGCACTGTTGACGTTGGCATTCGGTGTCAGCGTCGCGGTCCAGGTCTTGCCGCCGTCGCTGCTGCTCAGGTTGGACAAGGTGCCGTTACCAACATTGATGTCTGCCAGATCGAAGCCGCTCACCGCCTCGTTGAAGGTGATGGTCACCGCCGATGTCTGGCCGATGCCCAGGTTCGGGTTGGCAATCACCACCGTCGCCGTTGGCCGTTCGCTGTCGAGACCATAGTTGTTCGACACCGCCACCGTGCTGCCGACGTTACCGGCCAGGTCAGTGACGTTGCTGGTGTCCAGCGCGATGAAGTTGCTCGGATCGGTGACATTCGCGGTCGGGGTGAA
>NZ_QAIU01000432.1:0-3758 GCF_003061205.1 Pseudomonas sp. HMWF006 | reverse complement strand
GATCAGGTTGGTCGCATCGTTGACGTTGGCGGTTGGTGTCAGCGTGGCGGTCCAGGTGATGCCGCCGTCGCTGCTGATCAGGTTCGACAAGGTGCCATTGGCGACGCTGATGTCCGACAGATCGAAACCGCTCACGGCTTCGCTGAAGGTGATGGTCACCGTGGTGGTTTCGCCAATGCCCAGGCGATTGTCGGCGACCACGATAGTGGCGGTCGGCAACGCGGTGTCGATGGCAAAGTTGTTGGAGTCGGTGGTGCCGACGCCACTGTTGCCAGAGGCGTTGGTGACCCCGCTGTTGTCGAGGGTGATCAGGTTGCTGGTGTCGGTGATGTTGGCGGTTGGCGTCAGCGTGGCGGTCCAGGTGATGCCGCCATCGCTGGAGCTGACGTTGCTCAGGGTGCCATTGGCGATGGTCAGGTCCGCATTGCTGAAACCGCTGACCGCCTCGCTGAAGGTGATCGTCACGATCGAGGTTTCCCCGGCCTTGAGCGAGCTGTCCGCAACGACGATGGTCGCGGTCGGCACTTCGGTTTGCACCGCGTAGTTGGCCGAGTTGGTGGTGCCGGTGCCAGCATTGCCGGCCAGATCGCTGATGCCGGAGTTGTTCAGAACAATCAGGTTGGTGGTATCGCTGATGCCGATGGTCGGAGTGAACGTCGCCGTCCAGGTGATGCCGCCGTCGCTGGACGAGACGTTGCTCAACGTGCCGTTGGCGACGCTCAGGTCGGCATTGTCGAAACTGGTGACCGCTTCGCTGAAGGTGATGGTCACGGTCGCTGTTTCACCAGGACGCAGATCGTTGTCGCTCATGACAATCGTGGCGGTCGGACGCTGACTGTCGACCGCGTAGTTGTTCGAATCGGTGGTACCGCTGCCAGTGTTGCCGGCCCCGTCGACCACTCCAGTGTTGTCCAGGGTGATCAGGTTGCTGGTGTCGGTGACGCCGGCCGATGGGGTAAACGTCGCGGTGTAGGTGATGTTGTCCGAAGTGCTCAGCGCGGAAAGTGTGCCGTTCTCGACGGTCAGGTCTGCCAGGGTGAAGCCAGTCACCGCCTCGCTGAAGGTAATAGTGACCGTGGTGGTCTGGCCAACGCCCAGCGCCGTGTCGGCCACCACAACGGTCGCGGTCGGGCGCTGGGTGTCGATGGCGTAATTGTTCGAATCAGTGGTGCCCACTCCCACGTTGCCGGACCCATTCTGCACCCCGGTATTGTCCAGGGTGATCAGGTTGGTCGCGTCGGTAATGTTGGCGGTCGGCGTGAAGGTTGCCGTCCAGGTGATGCCACCATCACTGCTGCTCACGGCGCTCAGCGTGCCGTTGGCGATGGTCAGGTCGGCGTTACTGAAACCGGTCACGGCTTCGGAGAAGGTGATAGTCACCGTGGTGGTTTCGCCGATGCTCAGGCTGTTGTCGGCAACCACGATAGTGGCGGTCGGAACCATGGTGTCGATCACGAAATTGCCGGAGTTGGTGACGCCGGTGCCGGCGTTACCGGCCAGGTCAGCGATGCCGGTGTTGTTCAGGCTGATAAGGTTGCTGGTGTCGTTGATCCCGAGAGTGGGCGTGTATGTCGCCGTCCAGGTGATGCCGCCGTCGCTGCTGCTCACGGCGGTCAACGTGCCGTTGGGTATGTTCAGATCGGCGTTGGTGAAGCCCGTCACCGCCTCGGAGAAGGTAAAGGTCACCAACGAGGTTTCACCGGCGCTGAGGCTCGTGTCGGCGACCACGATGGTCGCTGTCGGACGTTGGGTGTCGATGCTGTAATTGTTCGAATCCGTAGTGCCGCTGCCAGCGTTGCCGGCCAGGTCAGCGATGCCGGTGTTGTCCAGCGTCACCAGATTGGTGGTGTCGCTGATGCTGGCGCCTGGAGTGAACGTTGCGGTCCAGGTAATACCTCCGTCACTGCTGCTGACTGCGCTCAAGGTGCCATTGGCGATGGTCAGGTCGGCGTTGGTGAAACCGCTGACCGCTTCACTGAAGGTGATGGTCACCAGCGATGTGTCGCCGATTTTCAAGGCCGTGTCTGTGAACACGATGGTGGCCGTTGGGCGCTGGTTGTCGATGGCGTAGTTATTGGAGTCGGTGGTGCCGCTGCCCTGGTTGCCGTTGACGTCACTGACCCCACTGTTGTCGAGGGTGATCAGGTTGGTGGCATCGGTAATGTTGGCGGTCGGCGTGAAGGTTGCCGTCCAGGTGATGCCACCATCACTGCTGCTCACGGCGCTCAGCGTGCCGTTGGCGATGGTCAGGTCGGCATTAGTGAAGCCGGTCACGGCTTCGGAGAAGGTGATGGTCACCAACGACGTTTCGCCGATTCTCAAGGCGTTGTCGGCAACCACAATAGTCGCCGTCGGGCGCTGCGTGTCGATGGCGTAATTGTTCGAGTCGGTGGTGCCGCTGCCGGTATTGCCGGACAAATCGGAGAGGCCGGTATTGGCCAGGGTGATCAGGTTGGTGGTATCGCTGATGTTGTTGGTTGGCGTGAGGGTGGCCGTCCAGGTGATCCCGCCGTCACTGCTGCTCAAACCGCTCACGCTGCCATTGGCCACGGACAGGTCGGCGGTGGTGAAACCGGTCACGGCCTCGCTGAACGTGATGGTCACCAGCGAGGTTTCCCCTGCCTTGAGCGCGGTGTCCGCAACGACAAGGGTGGCCGTCGGGCGCACGGTGTCGATGGCGTAGTTGTTGGAATCGGTTGTACCGCTGCCGGCGTTACCGGCCAGGTCAGCGATCCCGGTGTTATCCAGCGTCACCACGTTAGTGGTGTCGGTGACACTGCCACTCGGCGTAAACGTCGCCGTCCAGGTAATGCCTCCATCGCTGCTGCTCACGGCGGACAACGTGCCGTTGGCGATGGTCAGGTCGGCGTTGGTGAAACCGCTGACCGCTTCATTGAAGGTGATGGTCACCAGCGACGTTTCACCGATTTTCAGGGCCGTGTCAGCGACAACGATAGTGGCCGTCGGGCGCTGGGTATCGATCACATAATTGCTGGAATTGGTGGTACCGACACCCACGGTACCGTCAGAGACCGCCGCCACACCGGTGTTGTCCAGAGTGATGACGTTGGTGGTGTCGGTAATCCCGTTGGTCGGCGTAAAAGTCGCGGTCCAGGTGATCCCGCCATCGCTGCTGCTCACGGCCGTCAACGTGCCGTTGGCGATGGTCAGGTCGGCATTGGTGAAGCCAGTGACCGCCGTGTTGAAGGTGATGGTCACCAGCGAGGTTTCGCCAATTTTCAGCGCACTGTCCGCCAGGACGATGGTCGCGGTCGGTGGTTCGACGTAATTGGTATTGAGCGTGCCGCCGGTACTGTAAACCGCAGCAGTGGCACTCGGCGAGCTACCCGTCGCACCGCCGTTTGACGGGCCTCCGGCACCACTGGCCGCAGCGTTGCCGGTGATCGCCGCGAAGTTGGCAGCGGTGATCAGTACCGTGCCGCCGTTGTTCCAGATGGCCCCGACACCACGGCCACCGTCACCGCCGTTGGCAATGTTGCCGCCGCTGCCACCACCGCCGCCGCCACCGCCCGCCGCGAGGTTATTGCTGATGACCGATGTGCCGATGACTTTCAAGGTGCCGGTCGAGGCGTTGTAGATACCGCCGGCCGCATTGCCACCGACGCCGCCAACCGAGTTCCAGCCCGAACCACCGCCGCCACCACCAATGGACAACGTGCCATTGGTCGCTGAGCCGCCGTTGCCGCCGTGGCTGTAACCGGCGGCGCCATTGCCGCCGAGGCCGCCAGTGCTGGTAC
>NZ_QAIU01000431.1:7277-8276 GCF_003061205.1 Pseudomonas sp. HMWF006 | reverse complement strand
GTCTTGTAGAGGAATTCGGCGAACTCGCTCAGGACCACGAAGCCATGCGCAAAACCTTCCGGCACCCACATCTGACGGTGGTTGGCGGCAGACAGACGAACCGCCACCCACTGGCCGAAGTGCGGTGAGCTGCGACGGATGTCCACGGCAACATCCAGTACCTCGCCGGCCGTGACCCGCACCAGTTTGCCCTGAGTGTTTTCCAGTTGGTAATGCAGGCCCCGCAGGACGCCTTTCTCCGAGCGCGAATGGTTGTCCTGAACGAAGTGCGGGGTCAGCCCGGTCAGTTCCTGGAAAGCCCTGGCATTGAAGCTCTCGTAAAAAAAGCCGCGCTCGTCACCAAATACCTTGGGTTCGATGATCAGAACACCGGGCAGTTCGGTGGTGATTACATTCATGAAGTTTTCCAGTGAAAGGGGTGAATGGGCGCCATTCTTGCGCAAAGTGCCAAAGGGCGCGAGTGTTCCCGCGCAAGTACTTGTGTCTTGCCGCAAGGGCGGGGGTTGCGCATCTGCCGAAGCAATGGCGATATAGGTGTCTAATAAAATTTCAGGGGTCGTTTCATGCCGCTCGCCACGTTGATCCATCGCGCCAGTCTGCCCAGCCCGCAGGTTTCTCAGGAGCAGGCCCGACAATGGCTGGCAGACCATTACGGGCTCAGCGGTACGCTGCACCCCCTCGGTAGCCAGCAGGATCTTAATTTTCGTGTGGACAGCGCGCGCGGGCGCTTCGTCCTGAAAATCTGCCGGGGCGATTACGCCCTCGTGGAGTTGCAGGCGCAACATGCCGGCCTCAACTACCTCGCGGCGCATTCTGCGGTGAATGTGCCACGGGTGATTGCAGCCAATGACGGTCAGGATCTGCTGACGCTGGAAGCCGGTGGCGAAGCGGTCCATGTGCGCCTGCTGGACTACATCGAAGGCCAGCCGCTGACCCATCTCGATCATTTGGGGCAGGACGTGGTGGCCGGGTTTGGCCGGCTCTGCGGCGAGATGGATC
>NZ_QAIU01000431.1:0-7267 GCF_003061205.1 Pseudomonas sp. HMWF006 | reverse complement strand
CACGCCAGTGCGTTGATCAGTCATTTGTTGCCGGTGATCAAGGACGAATCGCAGCGTGCCCTGATCGCCGACGCCGCCGAACAGGCCGAGCGCCGACTGCAGCCGTTGCAGGACAAGCTGCCGGTGCAGGCGATCCACATGGACATCACCGACGACAACGCCGTCTGGCAGCGCGATGCGCAGCGGCACTGGCAATTGCAGGGGGTGATCGACTTCGGCGATCTGGTGCGCACCTGGCGCATCACCGATCTGTCGGTGACCTGCGCCGCGCTATTGCATCACGCCGGTGGCGATCCTTTTGTCATCTTGCCGGCGATTCAGGCCTATCACGCGGTCAATCCGCTGCAACACGAAGAACTTCAGGCGTTGTGGCCCTTGATCGTGGCCCGCGCGGCGGTGCTGGTGCTCAGTGGCGAACAGCAGGTCAGCATCGACCCCGGCAACCATTACAGCCGCGACAACCTTGTCCATGAGTGGGAAATCTTCCACGTCGCCACTTCGGTACCGCTGGCGCTGATGGAGGCGGCAATCCTCAGCGCCGTCGGCCAGGCCTTGCCGGTCATCGACAGTGAAGGTTTTGCGCCGTTGTTGCCGGGCCTGGTCGGGCGGGAATTCGCGCTGATCGATCTGGGGGTGCTGAGCCCGCATTTCGAAGCGGGTAACTGGGAACAGGACGGTATTGACCAGCGGTTGCTGACGGAAGCGGCGACGGCACATGGCCTGGCGGCAAGCCGTTACGGGCAATACCGTTTGTCGCGCACCCGCCCTGACAGTGCCGACGAACCGGACACTTTCCCGTTGCATGTCGAGTTGCGTGTACCGAACGGCACTGCGGTGGAATCGCCGTTTGCCGGTGTGCTGCATCAAACGGCCGGGGGAGCACTGCAGCTGGACGGCCCGCAACTCAGCGTGCGCTTGTGGGGTGTCACGCCCTCGCTGCAAAGCGGCGCAGCGCTGGTCAAGGGGCAGGTGCTGGGCGCGGTCAGTGGCCCGTTGCTCGTGCAGTTGTGTCGCGGTGCGCAGCTGGCGGCCCCGCTGTTCTGCACGCCGGCCCGGGCGGCGGCGTGGCAGGCATTGTGTCCGTCGCCGGCCGCGTTGCTCGGGCTGGCCTGTGATGCCGAGCCGGAGCTGGATGCGAAAACCCTGCTGGCGCGGCGTGACGCCAGTTTCGCCCGCACGCAAAAACACTATTACGTCGACCCGCCGCGCATCGAGCGCGGCTGGCGCAATCACCTGATCGACATGCAGGGCCGCTCCTACCTCGACATGCTCAATAATGTCGCGGTGCTGGGGCATGGCCATCCGCGCATGGCGGCGGTGGCGAGCCGGCAATGGTCGCTGCTCAATACCAACTCCCGGTTCAACTACGCGGCGGTCGCCGAGTTTTCCGAGCGCTTGCTGAAACTGGCACCGGAGGGCATGGATCGGGTGTTTCTGGTCAACAGCGGCAGCGAGGCCAATGACCTCGCGATTCGTCTGGCGTGGGCCTACAGCGGTGGGCGCGACATACTCAGCGTGCTGGAGGGTTACCACGGCTGGACGGTCGGTGCCGATGCCGTGTCGACCTCGATTGCCGACAACCCGAAGGCCCTGGAAAGTCGTCCGGACTGGGTTCATCCGGTGACCGCGCCGAACGTCTATCGCGGTGAATTCCGCGGCCTCGATTCAGCACCTGACTACGTGCGCAGCGTCGAACATCAGCTTGAGAAAATTGCCGGGCAACAACGCCAATTGGCCGGGTTCATCTGCGAGCCGGTGTACGGCAATGCCGGCGGTATCTCGCTGCCACCGGGTTATCTGAAACAGGTCTATGCACTGGTGCGAGCCCGTGGTGGTGTGTGCATCGCCGATGAGGTGCAGGTCGGTTACGGGCGCATGGGTCATTTCTTCTGGGGCTTCGAAGAACAGGGCGTTGTGCCGGACATCATCTGCATGGCCAAGGGCATGGGTAACGGCCAGCCACTGGGCGCGGTGATCACGCGTCGAGACATCGCTGAAGCGCTGGAAGCGGAAGGTTATTTCTTCTCCTCGGCCGGTGGCAGCCCGGTGAGTTGCCAGATCGGCATGGCAGTGCTCGATGTAATGGAAGAAGAAAAACTCTGGGAAAACGCCCGGACGGTCGGTGGCCATTTCAAGGCACGGCTCGAAGCGTTGATCGATAAACATCCGCTGGTGGGCGCGGTGCATGGTTCCGGGTTTTATCTGGGGCTGGAGTTGGTCCGTCACCGCGAGACGCTGGAACCGGCAACCGAGGAAACCGCGCGGCTGTGTGATCGCCTGCGTGAACTGGGGATTTTCATGCAACCGACCGGCGACTACCTCAACGTCCTCAAGATCAAACCGCCGATGGTGACCTCACGTCAGAGCGTGGATTTCTTCGTCGACATGCTTGATCGGGTCCTCGCTGAAGGCTTGTAAACGCTGCAGATCCTCCCTGTGGGAGCGGGATTGCTCGCGAACGCGGTGTATCAGTCGGCCTGTTTGGTGACTGATCCAGTGCTTTCGCGGGCAAGCCCGCTCCCACATTTATCTCAGGCTTCAGTTCGATTTATATCGACTTTAATTGCGTCAATGTCGATAAGCGGCATTCTGTTGGCTTTTAAAGTCGATATTTATCGGTTATAAAGTCGCCATTGCTCCGGCATGGCGATCTCATTCCGGTGCGCGCGTTTTTTCTTTCGGTCGAATTCTCGACCGTCAAAGCACTTGCCCGGAGAGGATTCATGAGCCGTATCGTTACCGTCGCCGCCACGCAGATGGCCTGTTCGTGGGATCTGGAAGCCAACCTCGAAACCGCCGAAAAACTGGTGCGCGAAGCCGCTGCCAAAGGCGCGCAGATCATCCTGATCCAGGAGCTGTTCGAGGCGCCGTACTTCTGCCAGAAGCCGAATCCGGACTATCTGCAACTGGCCACGACCGTAGAAGAGAACGTTGCGATCAAGCATTTCCAGAAGGTCGCCAAAGAGCTGCAAGTGGTATTGCCGATCAGCTTCTACGAGCGTGCCGGCCGTGCGCGTTTCAACAGCATCGCGATCCTCGATGCCGACGGCAGCAACCTCGGGATTTATCGCAAAAGCCACATTCCGGACGGCCCGGGTTACCACGAGAAGTATTACTTCAACCCGGGCGACACCGGTTTCAAGGTGTGGAACACCCGCTACGCGAAGATCGGCGTGGGCATCTGCTGGGATCAGTGGTTTCCCGAGGCTGCGCGCAGCATGGCGCTGCAAGGTGCGGAAATCCTCTTCTATCCGACGGCTATCGGCAGTGAACCGCACGACAAAACCATTTCGTCCCGTGATCACTGGCAGCGTGTGCAGCAGGGGCATGCCGGTGCCAACCTGATGCCGTTGATCGCCAGTAACCGCATCGGCAACGAAGAACAGGACGGCTACGACATCACGTTCTATGGCTCTTCGTTCATCGCCAACCAGTTCGGCGAAAAAGTGCAGGAGCTGAATAAAACCGAAGAAGGTATTCTTGTGCACACTTTCAACCTCGACGAGCTCGAACATATTCGCAGCGCGTGGGGTTCGTTCCGTGACCGCCGGCCGAATCTGTACGGCGCGTTGAAAACCCTCGACGGTTCCCTGGAGTCCTGATCCCGATGACCACCTTGAAAAGTACCCCGCGCGCCGATGGCTTCTACATGCCGGCCGAGTGGGCGCCGCAAACGCAAACCTGGATGATCTGGCCCGAGCGCCCGGACAACTGGCGTCTGGGCGGCAAGCCGGCGCAAGCCGCACACGCAGCCGTGGCCAAAGCCATTGCCCGTTTCGAACCGGTGACCGTTGCCGTGTCCGCCGGCCAGTATGAAAACGCCCGCGCCCGCCTCGACGTGCCCAACATCCGCGTGGTCGAGATGTCCAGCGATGACGCCTGGGTGCGCGACAGCGGCCCGACCTTCGTCATCAACAACAGCGGTGAAGTGCGCGGTGTGAACTGGGACTTCAATGCCTGGGGCGGTTTCGACGGTGGCCTGTACTCGCCGTGGAACCGTGATTCGCAGGTCGGTGGCAAGATCCTCGAGATCGAACGCAGCCCGCGTTACCGCACTGAAGGTTTTGTGCTCGAAGGCGGTTCGATTCACGTCGACGGCGAAGGCACGCTGATCACCACCGAAGAATGCCTGCTCAACCGCAATCGCAATCCGCATCTGGGCCGCGAAGAAATCGAAGCGGTGCTGAGCGCCAACCTGGCTGTGGATAAGATCATCTGGCTGCCGGACGGTCTGTTCAACGATGAAACCGACGGCCATGTGGATAACTTCTGCTGCTATGTGCGTCCGGGCGAAGTATTGCTGGCGTGGACCGACGATCCGCAGGATCCGAACTACCCGCGCTGCCAGGCGGCGATGAACGTGCTGCAAAACAGCACCGATGCCAAGGGGCGCTCGTTCACGGTGCACAAAATGCCGATTCCGGGCCCGCTGTATGCAACCGAAGAAGAATGCGCCGGGGTCGATCCGGTGGACGGTACGCAGGAGCGTAACCCGTCCGTGCGTCTGGCCGGTTCCTACGTGAACTTCCTGATCGTCAACGGCGGCATCATCGCGCCGAGTTTCGACGACCCGATGGATGCCCCGGCCCGGGAAATTCTGCAGAACCTGTTTCCGCAGCACGAAGTGGTGATGGTGCCGGGCCGCGAACTGTTACTGGGGGGCGGCAATATCCACTGCCTTACCCAACAGCAACCCGCGCCGCACAAAGAGTGAGTTGAGTCGTAACAGCTTGAGTTGATTAGCAAATCAACCGGAAAACGATTAGCTCGCTATGCACGTGCACAAGCCCGCAGCCCGATTGGACTGCGGGCTTTTTTGTATCCGCTTGTCGACAAATCAGAAACCTTGGCATAGCTCTTGTATCCGACAAAGGACACTAGGGAGGGGGGAGAACTTCAACAGTTCTGTCATAAACCTTGGATAACGTAGCCGCTCACGAACGGGGAGAGAGCGCTGAAATGAACGCCGAAGTGAACGTAGTCAGCGAGCGGACTTTGCATCCCATGGCCGTAAACAGCGAATCGCTCCAGATTGTCGCGCACTGGTTGAAATCCAATGGAACGCGTCAGATCAGGGAACCTGATCCGCGCCGGATGATGATCGAGCGTTACCCCGCTGGTCTGTTCAGCGAGGCCGAGCTGGATGCGTTGTGGGCTGTACTGGAAGGATAAGAAAAACAACAGGGATTGGTAAAAGCGCTGCCGGGATGGCAGCGCTTTTTTATGCACGATACAAAAATATTGTCGGAGTGAGCCTGCAGGTGTTGCGTTGGATCAGAAGGAATAGGTGCCGGTCATCACGACGCTGCGCGGTGCGCCAGGCTGGATCTGATACTGGCTGGTCGCCGAATCGTAATACTCGCGATCGGTGATGTTGTTCAACGCCGCACGTACATCCCAATCCTTGAAGCGATAACCGGCCAAGGCATCCCAGCGGCCGTAACCCGGCAGCACCGTGGTGTTGGCATTGTCGGCGTAGCGCTGGCCGACCAGGGTCAGACCGGTTTCACCGTACCAGCCCATTTCCGGCTTCCAGGTCAGGAACAGGCTGGCGTTGTGTTTGGCGACGTTGTTGATGCGCTTGCCTTCAAGACCGTTGTTGTCCTTCTCGATCTTCGCGTCCTGCATACCGACGCCGCCGCGCATGTACCAGTGGCCGACGATGTTGCCGGTGGCGGTCAACTCGATACCCCGTGAACGCTGAACGCCGGTCATGATGGTCAGGGTCGGATCGTTCGGATCCGTCGTACGGCGGTTGTAGAGCTCCAGGTCATAGATCGCCAGCGTGGTACTGAGGCGATCATCGAGCCAGTCACTCTTCACGCCGATCTCTTTCTGTCTGGTCAACTCCGGGCTCAGGTCATTGCTGTTGCCGGCCGCGCCCGGGGTGATGCCGATCAGACCACCGCCCACCGGCGAGAAGGTCTTGGACCAGGACGCGTAGAAGGAGTGATTCTGCAATGGCGTCCAGACCAGGCCCACGCGCGGGCTGGTGCTGTGGCTGTCACGGTCTTCGGAAATGTTGCGCAGCTTGTTGGTCGACTCGATATCGAAAGTGTCGTAGCGCAAGCCGGCGAGCAGTTGCCATTGATCGTTGAGACGCAGTTGATCCTGCACGTACACCGCGCGGCTTTCGACCTCGGTGTGGCTGTCGCTGGACACCTGCATGCGCCCGGTGTGGCGCAGATTGCGGTCAGGGTTGTTCAGGTCGAGTGCCGGCACTGCGGAACTGCCGGGGCCGGACGTAGCGGCGTTATACAGCGTCGGATCGCGACGCTGGCTGCCGATCTCGATCCCGGTCAGCAGGCGATGCTCGAGCCCGAACGTATCGAATCCACCTTCCAGTTCGACGTTGTTATAGACATTGCGGGTGGTCAGGTCCTGCTGCCAGTGCTGGCGCGTGACCTTGTTGGTTTTCTTGTCGAAACCGGTGAGGTAGGTGTTGTCGAAATCGCTGTCGAGCTTGAACACGCCGAGGGTCTGGCGCAGTTGCCAGTCGTCGTTGATTGCGTAGGTGAGTTTTGAGCGCAGCGATTGGGACTTGTCGTCGATGAAGTCGTGGCCGTTGCCGTAAGTCGTGTCGCGACCGACATCGGCCGGGCGGCCGTTGATGCCGGGGATACCGCGATCCGGGGTGCGGTTGTAGCGGCTGTATTCGTACTGCACCAGCCAGTTCAGGTCGGGCGTCAGTTGCCAGCTCATCGACGGCGCGAACAGTTGGCGGTTGCCACTGACGCCATCGCGGAAACTGTTTTCATCCATGTTGCCCATGTTCAGGCGCAGGCTGAGGTTTTCGCTGGGATCGGCGCTGAGATCGGCGTACAGGCTGCGCAGGTCTTCACTGCCGAGCTGGGCCTCGAGGGTCGAGCGGCGGCCGAATTCCGGCATCTTGCTGACGCGGTTGACGATCCCGCCCTGACTGCCGCGGCCATACAGCACCGCGGCCGGGCCCTTGAGCACTTCGACGCGCTCGATGTTATGCAAATCGCGTTTGTACTGGCTGTCGTCGCGGATGCCGTCCAGGTAGAAGTCGTTGCTGGCGTCGAAACCGCGAATGCGCAGGCTGTCGAAGCGCGTATCGGCGCTGCTGCTGACGTTGGGCATACCGCTCAAGGCGTCGCCGATGTCATTGGTGCCGTAGTTGGCGACGTTCGACGTCTTGATCGAATCAATGGCCTGAGGCACGTAGCGCAGCGGGGTCGAGGTGCGAGTCGCGGTGCTGCTGATCTTCACGCGCGGGTCATCGGCCAGTGCTTCGGCGCTGATC
>NZ_QAIU01000430.1:1453-10529 GCF_003061205.1 Pseudomonas sp. HMWF006 | reverse complement strand
GATCAACAACACGCCCAGTACCAGCGGATAATCCAGTTTGCTCGGAAGCAGGGTGAAGATCACCGCCGCCATCAGCGACCAGTTCAAGGCACCGAGCAACAGTTGCAGCACGGCCATGCGCAGCGACGGCAGGTTGATTTCCACCCCACGAATCGACCACTCGCGGCGCTTGGAAAACTGACACGCCGCGAGATACCCGGCGCTGATCAGCAGCAATAGGATACCGACGCCCTGCAATGCATCGCTGCTCAGTTTCCATCCCGGCGGCATGCGCACCAGGCCACTGCTGAACACCACACCGGCAATGGTCATGTAGCCGAACCAGTTGGTCGCCAGGCTCAAGCCGAGAATCTTCGCAATGTTGCCTTTGCTCACGCCCAGGCGCGAATACAGCCGATACCGCATGGCGATACCGCCGACCCAGGCGCTGAGATTGAGGTTGAACGCGTAACTGATGATCCCCACGGGCAGGATCTGTTTCCAGGTCAGGTCCTGGCGAATGTAGGTGCGGCCGATCAGGTCGAAACTGGCGTAAGTCAGGAAACTCAGCAAGGTCAGGCCGGCAGCGATGATCAGTGTGCGCACCTTGAAGTCGGCGAGGGTTTGCAGCACTTCGGCCCATTCGATACGGGTGGCGAACAGCGTCAGCAAGACGATCAACGCGAGGAAAAACAACAGCGTCAGTGGGCGTTTCCAGCGGCTCCATTTCGAGTGAGTCGCTGGCGCGGCGTGGCCTGTCGAGTGTGCTTCGGAGTGGCTCATGACTGGCCACCTCGAAACGGCTTGAGCCGTGGTTTGTGCGCCGGCAGCCAACCGGCCATCGCCGGGAAGTGCCGCAGAAAGTGAAACACCAGAAAACCTACGGTCATGTGCCAGATCCGTCCGCGCGGGGATATGTCGGCGTCCATGGCCTTGCAGTGGTTCTGGCTGAGGTCTTCGAGGCGCTCGAACAAATGCTGATTGAATTCCCGATCGCGAATCAGCACGTTGGCTTCCAGATTCAGCGACAGGCTCAGCGGGTCGAGATTGCTCGAGCCGACGGTGCTCCATTCATCGTCCACCAGCGCCACTTTGCCGTGCAGCGGTCGCTGGCAATACTCGTGGATCTGCACGCCGGCCTTGAGCAGGTAGTCGTAGGTCATGCGCGCCGCGAGTTTGGCCACCAGCATGTCGGGCTGACCTTGCAGGATCAGCCGTACATCGACGCCCCGCCGCGCCGCATTGCGGATCTCGCGCAGCAGACGGTAGCCGGGGAAAAAGTAGGCGTTGGCGATCACCACCCGGTGTTTGGCCCGGCGCAGTGCCTGCAAGTAAACGTCCTCGATATCGGTGTGGTGCTGATCGTTGTCGCGAAAGACCAGGCGCACCTGACCATCGTGGTCGCTGAAGGCCATGTCTGCGCGACGCTGGCGCCGACGCTGCCACCAGAAGCGTGCGCGTCCGGGGCGACCGCTTTGCAGCAGGGCAAAGTGATGCAGGTCAGCAACCGCTGGGCCCTGAATCTGCACGGCATAATCCTGTTTGGCTTCGGGGCCAAAGTCGGCCAGGTGATCGCCGGAAAAATTGATCCCGCCAATGAACGCAACCAGGCCGTCGACCACCACGATTTTGCGGTGTAAGCGGCGGAACCAGTTGGTGCGAAAACCCAGGTGCTTGGGCGCCGGATCAAACATCTGCAGGTGCACGCCCGCATCGCTCAGGGCCGCGAGATAAGCGGTGGTCAACTCGCCACAGCCAAAGCCGTCGAGGCTGACGGTGGTGCGCACGCCGCGCTGTGCCGCGTCGATCAGTATCTGCTGCAACTCTGCGCCGACCTTGTCTTCGAAAACGATGAAGGTTTCCAGCAGGATTTCACTTTTCGCCGCACGCATGGCGTCGAACACCCGGGGAAAATATTCTTCGCCGTTTTCCAGGAGTTCGACACGGTTGTTGCCTTGCCAACTGTACTCGACGTCAACCTGGCCGGGCTCGCGCACGGGCGGGGCGATGCTGATCGGTTCCACGGTGGATTTCTCCAGCGGTGCGCTGTTCATAATTCAATCTCCACCGATAAAGGGGCGTGGTCGGAAAGGTGTGACCAGGGCCGGTTCGCCAGGACTTTTGGCTGGCGGGCCTTGAGGTTGCGTACGTAAATGCGGTCGAGCCGCAGGGTCGGCAGGCGCGCCGGAAAGCTGCGTGCGGGTTTGCCGTGATGCTCGGCGAAGACCTCGCGCAGGCCCCAGGGTGTGAGGAGCGCATCGGCGCGCTGGCGCCAGTCGTTGAAGTCGCCGGCGATGATCACCGGGGCATCGTCCGGCAGTTCCGCAAGGCGTTGACCGAGCAGCTTCAACTGCGCGTTGCGATGGCTTTCGCGCAGGCCCAGGTGCACGCAGATCGCATGCACCTCGACCCCGTCACCGGGCAGGCGCAGCACGCAGTGCAGCAGGCCGCGGTTCTCGTGGCCGCTGATCGAGACGTCGAGGTTGTCGTGGCGGATGATCTGGAATTTCGACAACAGCGCATTGCCGTGATCGCCCTCCGGATACACCGCGTTGCGCCCGTAGGCGAACTGCGGCCAAAGGCTGTCGGCGAGAAATTCATACTGCGGCATCGTCGGCCAGTTGCTATAGCGCTTAGGGTGATGTTCGTGGGTGCCGTGGACTTCCTGGAGAAACACCACGTCGGCGGCGACGCTGCGCACCGCTTCGCGCAGTTCCGGCAGGATGAAGCGCCGGTTGAGGGCCGTGAAGCCCTTGTGGGTGTTGACCGTCATTACAGTGAAAGTGCGCACCGTCGGCGCGACCACCGAACCTTCATCGGTGAAGCCCACCGGTTCAGGAATGCTCATGGCAACACTCCTTCTGCGGCGCTTTCACCGGGGGCGGTGGCGAGGTCGTTATCGAGCCCGAAACGCTGCAGCAGATTACGCGCGTCGTAGGGCGCACGGACTTTGATGTCGTTGTCGAAGTAGCAAAACACTTCCCGGGATTTACGTGCGCGCGGCTTGAGTTGCGGGGCGATCAGTTGCGCATCTTGCGGTTGCCGGCCGTGGTGCCAGGCTTCGATACGCTCGGCCCAGCGCTTGAGGGCCGGCGCGGTGTAGCCGCTGGCGTAGAGTTCTTCGGCACCGTGCAGGCGCAGGTAGACGAAGTCGCTGGTGAGGTCTTCGCGGTACGGCCACTTACCGGCGGTGTCGGCGATCACCAGCGCGGTGTTGTGGCGTTTGAGCAGGCGCACGAAGTCCGGGTCGATGAAGCTGTCGTTGCGGATTTCCACGGCATGGCGCAGCGCTTTTTTGCCGTAGGCCTTGAGGCTGGCGTGGCCGTGCAGGTGGGCATCGTGTTGATGGGCGAGGGCGGCGGCCGCTTCAGGGGTGTGGGGCAGTTGAGCGAGAAAGTGTTCGAAGCGCTGCGGCTCGTATTTGAAGTTGGGCGGAAACTGCCAGAGGATCGGGCCGAGTTTTTCCTTGAGTTCAAGCACCCCGGACGCGAAGAAGTTCGCCAGCGGTTTTTCGATGTCGCGCAAGCGGCGAATGTGGGTGATGAAGCGCGGCGCCTTGACGCTGAACACGAAGTCGTCAGGCGTTTCGGCGTACCACTGCGCGTAGCGTTCGGGCCGTTGCAGGGCGTAGAACGATCCATTGATTTCGATGCTGTTGACCGCCCGCGATGCGAACTGCAATTCACGTTTCTGCGCCAGTCCCTTGGGGTAGAAATCCCCGCGCCACGGAGCGTAGCGCCAGCCGGAAATACCGATGTGAATCGTTGCCATGTCGCCCTCCCGTAGTCAGTCCTCGTACAGCCTGTGTGTGTTGATGACTGTGGGCGGTTCGGGAAAGTTTCGGTGGCGTTACGGACGGTACATTTTTGCGCGCTCCACGAAAAACAATGTGCGAGGGGGCTTGCTCCCGAAGGCGATGGGTCAGTCAGCGTTGATCGCGACTGATACCCCGCTTTCGCGAGCAAGCCCCCTCCCACAAGTGCCCCCTCGACAAGGGCACAGGTGTTGAATCAGTGGCCGGTGACGATGCGCGAAGTGCTTTCGGCATAGGTCGGGCCGAGGCGATCCAGTCGACCGCTCCAGGCAGTCAGGGCCAACGCCACCAACACCACCAGACCACCGATCCACGCCGTGTGGATCAGGCCGATGTGTTCAACGATCAAGCCACCGCCCCACGCCCCGCCGGCAATCCCGAGGTTGAACGCAGCAATGTTCAGCCCCGACGCCACATCCACGGCTTGCGGTGTGTGATGTTCAGCCTGACGCACCACATACACTTGCAGCCCCGGCACATTGCCGAACGCGACTGCGCCCCAGACCAATACCGTGGCCAGTGCCAGCCAGGGATTGGCGGCGGTGAAGGTCAGCACGAACAACACGGCCGCGAGCAGGGCGAAGATGATTTTCAGGGCGCTGATCGGCCCGCGTCTGTCCGCCAGCTTGCCGCCCCAGATATTCCCGACCGCTACCGACACGCCATACACCAGCAGCACCAGGCTCACCGTGCTGGCGCTGAAGCCCGAGATGTCCTGAAGGATCGGCGCGAGGAAAGTGAAGGCGATGAACGAGCCGCCGTAGCCGATCGCGGTCATGGCGTACACCAGCAACAGACGCGGTTGTTTGAGCACTTGCAGTTGTTGCAGCAGCGACGCCGGTTTGCTGTGGGCGATGTTGCTCGGCACGTAGATCAGGCTGCCGATAAAGGCAATCACGCCCAGCGCCGACACGGCGAGGAAAGTTTCACGCCAGCCGAAATGCTGGCCGATGAACGTACCCAGCGGCACGCCGGTGACCAATGCCACGGTGAGGCCGGTGAACATGATCGCAATTGCGCTGGCGGCTTTTTCCTTGGACACCAGGCTGGTGGCGATGGTCGAGCCGATGGAGAAGAACACGCCGTGGGCCAGACCGGTGACGATCCGCGCCAGCACCAGCGATTCATAACTTGGCGCCATCCACGCCAGCAGGTTGCCGAGGGTGAACAGCACCATCAGCGACAGCAGCAACAGTTTGCGCGGGACCTTGCCGGTGAGCGCGGTCAACACGGGCGCACCGATGGCCACGCCCAGCGCGTACAGGCTCACCAGCAAACCGGCGGAGGGAAGACTGACGCCGAGATCGGCGCCAATGGTAGGCAGCAGGCCAACGATGACGAACTCGGTCGTCCCGATGGCGAAAGCGCTGAGGGTCAGCGCGAGCAAGGCAATGGGCATCACGGCACTCCAGGGTGATTTGATTGGATGGAGCGCAGTGTCGGGGTTTGGCTTGTGCGGAAAAATACGGGTGCGGGCATTTGATATTTGCCGGCAGCGCAAATATCCCTGGATGGGTGTGAACGCTGTGGATAGGGGATTTACCCCCGTTCGACTGCGCAGCAGTCGTAAAACCTCACGACTCGGTCTGGCAGGAGATTGAAGATTCAGGTTTTGGCGCCGCTTCGCCGTCCAACGGGGATAAATCCCCTCGCCACAGGGGAATGCGGGATTTGAATATGAGGATTCAGGCAAAAACCGAACTTGTCCGCCATTCACCGATCAGTTCCTTACAGGTTCAGCCATCGGGAGAGCGGAGTTTTGATCAAGTTCAGGATCGCCATTTTGCTGGGAGCACTGCTGTTTCTTGGCGCCAGCGAACTCGAAGCCGCCGCGCTGCCGGGCGTTCCGGCCACCGCTGAGGAACCGGCCAAAGCCGAACCGATTGTGCAGGGCGGTCTGCTCGGGGCGATCAGTTCCAGCATCGACGATGTGCAGGACAAACTCGATCTCAATGAACATCTGGTCGATGCCTGGCGCCTGCGTGCCGATCGGGCAGCGGATGAAGTCGACAGACTGGTCAACCACCCCTCGAATCGCTCGGGCTGGAGTGTCGCCGGCGATTTCCTGATGTTGTCCGGTGTCTGGCTCGGCGCGTTTGCCCTGCTGACCGTGCTTGGCAGTCTGTTGGCCAAACGCCTGCGCGAAGGCCGCTGGTTACGCACGCGCCAGCGCAGTCAGGATCTGCTCGGTTATCTGCTGCCGTACACGCTGCCGGCGCTGATCTGCCTGCCTTTGACCCTGTACGTCAGCCATTTTCTGCAAGCCTCGGTCGGGCGTGCACTGGCGTTGTGTCTGGCCTACGCCACCAGCAGCGGTATTTTTTCCCCCTCGATGCTGTTGTGCGTCGTGGTGATGTTCAACGTCGGCCATAAGCGCCCGGCGGCGCGGATCATCCGCAATTACTGTCCGCCCCCGCTGTTCCTGATCGGTTTCCTCGCGGCCCTCAGCGACGCCTTGACCAGCCCGCAAATCGCCCGGCAACTGGGTGGCAACATCACCAGCAGCGTTGCGGTGTTCACCGGGCTGATCGCTTCGATCATCTTTGGCCTGCTAGTGATTCGTCTGCGCCGGCCAGTGGCGCACCTGATCCGCAACCGACCGCTGGCGCAACGCCTGAAACAACCGTCGTTGCAGGAGTCGCTGCGGATTTTCTCGGGGTTGTGGTATTGGCCGATTGTGCTGATGGTGCTGGTGTCGGCGATTAATCTGATCGGCATCGGTGAGGACAACCAGAAAGCCCTGCGCTGCGCGTTGTTCACCACCGTGCTGCTGATCGGCACGGTGTTCCTCAGCACGATCCTGCAGCACCTGTTCAAGTCACCAAAGGCCGAAGCCTTCCAGCGCCGCAGCGCCTACAAGGAGCGTTTTCTCAGCCTGCTGCACGCGTTGCTGCGGATCGTCATCGCCATCGCGTTCATTGATATTCTCGGGCGGATCTGGGGCGTGTCACTGCTCGATTTCGCCCAGGGCAGCACGGTCGGCCGGGCCATCAGCAACGCCTTGAGCAGCATCGGTTTGATTTTCCTGGTGACATGGCTGTTGTGGGTGGTGCTCGACACGGCGATTCAGGAAGCCCTGAAACCCCCGCTTAACAAGCGCGGGGCGCGCCAGCCCAGCACCCGGGTAAAAACCATCCTGCCGCTGCTGCGCAACGCGATCAAAATCATCCTGGTGGTGATCTGCGCGATCACCACGATGGCCAATCTGGGGATCAATGTGGCGCCATTGCTGGCCGGTGCCGGGGTGGTCGGTCTGGCCATCGGTTTCGGTTCGCAGCAACTGGTGCAGGACGTGATCACCGGGCTGTTCATCATCATCGAAGACACCCTGTCGATCGGTGACTGGGTGGTGCTCGATTCCGGGCATGCCGGCACGGTCGAAGGCCTGACCATCCGCACCCTGCGCCTGCGTGACGGCAAAGGCTTTGTGCACTCGGTGCCGTTTGGCCAGATCAAGGCTGTGACCAACCAGTCGCGGCAGTTTGCCTTTGCGTTTTTCTCGGTGCAGTTCACTTACGACACGGACGTGGACAAGGCGATCGAGCTGATCCGCGAGACCGGCGATTCGATCCGCGAAGACCCATTCCTCAAGTACAACCTGCAAGGCCCGCTGGATGTGTTTGGCGTGGACAAGATGGATTTGAACGGCGTGGTGCTGACAGCGCAGTTCCGTACCGTGTCGGGTGGGCAATATGCAGTGAGCCGCGCATTCAACCAGCGTTTGAAGAAGCTTGTGGATAACACCGAGTCGGTGCATTTCGCGCAGACTTATCCACAGCAGGTTTTGTTGCCCAAAAGGCAGGAGGAGGGGGCGCTGGTGGCGACTGAGTTGCCGCAGGAATCGCGGACTTGATGCAAGATTTTGTGGGGCTGTGCCGGCCCTTTCGCGAGCCCAAGCACCCTCAATGCCGGATCAATTTGCCGCGCACCTGTTCCATGGCGATCTGATCCAGCTCCAGCCAAAATTGCTGCTTACCGGCAATCTCCGCCGCCACCGGCAAACCATCCCGATAGACCAACCGATTACTCGCCAGCGCCGGCACTTTCACCCCCGGCAACAACGTCCCGGCGAGATTCAGCGGATCCACCCCGCACACCGCGATCAAACTGCCGTCATGTGGCCGCCGCCGAACTTCGCGCAGCAAGGCAATCGCCTCGGGCAGGGCAAACTGCTCTCCCGCCAGACCGCTGACAAACCGTCCACCACGAATCTCGCCACGGGCCTCCAGGCGATGGAAGGTGCGCAGTAATTCCCGCCAGTTCGGCAACCAGTCCGCTTCGCGCTCCAGCAACCGCCAGAACACCACGCCGTAGCGGCGCAGCAGGGTCATGGCGACGTGTTCCAGGGTCTCGTTGTTATCCACAGCCTGCCCGCGCCGCAGCAATGCCCAGCGCCCGGCATCATCCATGCCGCCGACGAACGCGCCGCGTCCACGTCGACTGCTGCGCTGCTGGCGCTTGCTCGCCGGGGTAATCAGGGCACGCAGGCCGGCGAAGCTGTCGGCGTTCACCAGGCCAGCGCCAACCAGTTCCTGCAGGGCCGTTTCCAGTTCGGTGCGCAGCAGGTGCGCTTCATGAATCAACTCATCGAAAAACAGCGCGCCGTGCTGACTCAGGGCTTCAAAAACCTTTTGGGTTTTCGCTGACAGTTCGCTGGCCGGCGTCTGCTCGGCCAGTGCGCTCCACAATCCGGCCTGACTGCGTGGCAGTAATACGATCGGCGTGCTGCGCAATGCCGTGCCACTGGTTTTTTGCCGGGCGCTGAGGCGCGTCCACACCAGCTTGCCGTTGCGACACAGATCATCCAGCCAGGTCGGCGAGTAGTCCTTGAGGCGCGCCGGGAGGATGTCGCTGTCCCAGGCCGAAGCCGCCGCCGGATACCCCTCGAGCTGGCCGACGATTGCCGGCAACACTGCGTTGCCCTGACCGCGCGTGGCGGGCGAGAGGTGCTGCCAGTCGAACAGGAAACGCATGAAATCCTGCAACGCCACGGGCTCGATTTCCCGGCGCAGGCGCTTGACCGTATAGCGATGGATCCGCGCCAGCAGATGCCGCTCGCACCATTCCTCGTGCGTCAGTCCCGGGGTGAACTGGCCGCGCAGCACGTACCCTTCGCGTTCCAGTCGAGCGAGGGCTTGCTGGACCTGAGGGGCGGGCAGCGCAAGCGGTTCGGCGATGGCGAGCAACGGCAGCGGGCCGAACGCGCCGAGCCGTGCGCGGATCACTTCGACCAGTGCTTCGTCGAAGGTCCAGGCGTTATCGAAGCCGGGCAAGTCCACCACG
>NZ_QAIU01000430.1:496-1443 GCF_003061205.1 Pseudomonas sp. HMWF006 | reverse complement strand
GCGCTTGCAGGCACGTCAGGCGTTCGCGTGCCAGCCACAGCGAATGCTCTTCCACGATCTGCAAGTGGCAGGCACGACCGCTCGCGGCCAGTGCATTGAGCCATACCCGCCAGCCCGGATTGGCCTGCGCCTCTGCATCGCTGAGGCACGCCAGACTCATCAACGCTTCGTGCATTTCATCCACAGTATTCGGCGTCGGCCAGGCTTCTTCGCGCACCGCGACGATGGCGTCGGCATCCAGTGCACCAAGATCATCGGTCGATTGCGGATCGCTCCAGCGTCGGTTGATCACCGCTTGGGTGCGGCGTTCTTCCAGCGGCGCATCGTCGAGAAAGGTATAGGGACGGGCGCTGAGAATTTCCGCCGCCAATGGCGAGGGGGCCGGCAGATCGCGACTGATCAGACGCACGTCGCCCTGCTCCATGCGTCGCAACAGGGTCAGCCAGCCCTCGCTGTCCATCGCCTCATGCAGGCAGTCGTCGAGGGTCTGCTCGACCAGCGGATGCTCGGGAATCTCCCGCTCACCCGCGAGGTTCTCAAGGCAGGCAATCTGGTCGGGAAATACACTGGCGATCAGGTCTTCACTCTTCATTCGCTGCAATTGCGGCGCGACCTTGCGTCCGCCGGTAAAACGCGGCAACGCCAGCGCCACCCCGGCATTCCAGCGCCAGCGCACGCCGAACAGCGGCGCATCCAGCACCGCTTGAATCAGCAGGTGCTCGGCACTGTTGCTGTGCAGGTAGCGCCAGACGTCATCGAGCTCAAAGCTGTGGCTGGTGGACAGCGACAACACGATCGCGTCTTCACTGGCCGCCGCCTGCAGTTCGAAGTTGAAGGTGCGGCAGAAACGCTTGCGCAGGGCCAGGCCCCAGGCGCGGTTGATGCGGCTGCCGAACGGCGAATGGATAATCAGTTGGGTGCCGCCGGACTCGTCGAAAAACCGTTCC
>NZ_QAIU01000430.1:0-486 GCF_003061205.1 Pseudomonas sp. HMWF006 | reverse complement strand
GGGCCAGATAGTCCACCAGTTGTTCGGCGCTGGCGGCGTTCAGTCCTAACGTTTGTGTCAGCCAGTCGAGGGCCGGTTGCAGATCGCCGGGGCGGGCGCCGAGCAAGTCGTCGAGGGTCGCTTGCAGGCGCGCCACCGCCGCGGACAACTCATCGCTGCGCCCCGGCGCTTCGCCAAGCCAGAACGGAATGCTCGGCGGCTGACCGTGAGCATCTTCGACGCGCACCTTGCCGGTTTCCACACGCAAGATGCGGTACGAGGTGTTGCCGAGCTGGAACACATCACCGGCGATGCTTTCCACGGCGAAGTCTTCATTGACGCTGCCGATACTCAGGCCTTGCGGCTCCAGCAGTACGCTGTAATCGGCGTTGTCGGGGATGGTGCCGCCGCTGGTCACGGCGGTCAGGCGCGCCCCGCGTCGTCCGCGCAAGGTGCGGCTGACGGCGTCGCGGTGCAGGTAAGCGCTGCGGATGCCCTGACGACCGT
>NZ_QAIU01000429.1:2584-3153 GCF_003061205.1 Pseudomonas sp. HMWF006 | reverse complement strand
CCTGGTGGAGCGAGCAGGTGCGTGAGGAGATGGCCGAGCTGGTCAGCCATCACGGGATCAACAGCTTCAAGCATTTCATGGCCTACAAGAACGCGATCATGGCCGCCGACGACACGCTGGTGGCGAGTTTCGAGCGCTGCCTGGAACTCGGCGCGGTGCCGACCGTGCACGCGGAAAACGGCGAGCTGGTCTATCACTTGCAACGCAAGTTGATGGCCCAGGGCATCACCGGGCCGGAAGCGCATCCGCTGTCGCGGCCGTCGCAGGTGGAAGGCGAAGCGGCGAGCCGGGCGATTCGCATTGCCGAAACCATCGGTACGCCGTTGTACCTGGTGCACGTTTCCACCAAGGAAGCCCTCGACGAAATCACCTATGCCCGCAGCAAGGGCCAACCGGTTTACGGCGAAGTGCTGGCCGGGCATCTGCTGCTCGACGACAGCGTCTATCAGCACCCGGACTGGCAGACCGCCGCCGGTTACGTGATGAGCCCGCCGTTCCGTCCGCGCGGGCATCAGCAAGCGCTGTGGCATGGCCTGCAAAGTGGCAACCTGCACACCACCGCCACCGAT
>NZ_QAIU01000429.1:1114-2574 GCF_003061205.1 Pseudomonas sp. HMWF006 | reverse complement strand
CGGCACCGCCGGCATCGAAGACCGCATGGCAGTGTTGTGGGACGAAGGGGTCAACAGCGGGCGTTTGTCGATGCAGGACTTCGTCGCCCTCACCTCCACCAACACTGCGAAAATCTTCAACCTCTACCCGCGCAAAGGCGCGATTCGCGTTGGCGCCGATGCCGACCTGGTGCTGTGGGACCCGCAAGGTACGCGCACCATCTCCGCCAAGACCCACCATCAGCAGGTGGACTTCAACATCTTCGAAGGCAAGACCGTGCGCGGCGTGCCGAGCCATACCGTCAGCCAGGGCAAAGTGGTCTGGGCGGACGGCGACCTGCGCGCCGAGCGCGGGGCCGGGCGCTACATCGAACGGCCGGCGTATCCGGCGGTGTTTGATTTGCTGAGCAAGCGGGCCGAGATGCACAAGCCGACTGCTGTGAAACGCTGAAATCCAGGCCTTCGGCCTTCGCGAGCAAGCTCGCTCCCACAGGGGAATGCATTCCAAATGTGGGAACGAGCTTGCTCGTGAAGAGGCCATCCCGAACGCCACAAAAACCACTGCCCGACAGAGGCAGAAACCTCAAATAACCGTGAGGCAAAAAACCGTGATCGAGACCCTGAACCATCTCCCGCACCCACACGAAAGCGCCGCCGCCCTCGCCGGCCATTTCACCGATCTGGCGCCACCGCTCAACGCCCGGCAGGCGCATCTGGAAGCCTCGCGCTGCCTGTATTGCTACGATGCGCCGTGCGTCAATGCGTGCCCGAGCGAGATCGACATTCCGTCGTTCATCCGCAACATCCATCAGGACAACGTGCCCGGTGCAGCGCAGAAAATCCTTTCGGCGAATATCCTCGGCGGCAGTTGTGCGCGAGTCTGTCCGACCGAAATCCTCTGCCAGCAAGCCTGCGTGCGCAACAACGCGCAGGAATGCGCGCCGGTGCTGATCGGCCTGCTGCAACGCTACGCCGTGGACAACGCGCACTTCACCGAGCACCCGTTCCAGCGCGCCGCCAGCAGCGGCAAACGCATCGCCGTGGTTGGCGCCGGGCCCGCGGGATTGTCCTGCGCTCATCGCAGCGCCATGCACGGGCATGACGTGGTGATTTTCGAAGCGCGGGAGAAAGCCGGCGGCCTCAACGAATACGGGATCGCCAAATACAAACTGGTCGACGACTACGCGCAAAAGGAACTGGATTTCCTCCTGCAAATCGGCGGCATCGAGATTCGCCACGGGCAGAAACTGGGCGACAACCTGACCCTCAGCGAATTGCATCAGCAATTCGACGCGGTGTTCCTCGGCCTCGGCCTCAATGCCAGCAAACAGCTCGGCCTGCAGCACGAGGACGCCCCCGGCCTGCTCGCCGCCACCGACTACATCCGCGAACTGCGTCAGGCCGATGACCTCTCGCAACTGCCGCTGGCCGAGCGCTGCATCGTCCTCGGCGCCGGCAACACCGCGATCGACATGGCCGTG
>NZ_QAIU01000429.1:0-1104 GCF_003061205.1 Pseudomonas sp. HMWF006 | reverse complement strand
GTATCGCCGGGGTGCGGCGGACATGGGCGCCACCGGCCACGAACAGGACATCGCCAAAGCCAATCAGGTGCGCCTGCTGACCTGGGCGCAACCGGACGAAGTGCTGCTCGACGCGCAAGGCCAGGTGCGCGGCATGCGTTTCGCCCGTACGCATCTGGTCGAAGGGCGCCTGCAAACCACTGGCGAAACCTTCGAGCTGGCGGCTGATGCGATCTTCAAAGCCATCGGTCAGGCCTTCGACAGCAGCGCCCTCGCCGACCCGCTGGCCCGCGAACTCAAGCGTCAGGGCGAGCGAATTCAGGTCGATGACAACCTGCGCACCAGCATCCCCGGGGTGTATGCCGGCGGCGACTGCACCAGCCTCGATCAGGACCTCACCGTGCAAGCCGTGCAGCACGGCAAACGCGCCGCCGAGGCGATCAATGCTCAACTGATGCTTAACGTGGAGGCTGCGTAAATGGCCGATCTCTCGATTGTCTTCGCCGGTATCAAAGCCCCCAATCCATTCTGGCTGGCCTCCGCGCCGCCGACCGACAAGGCTTACAACGTAGTCCGTGCCTTCGAGGCCGGTTGGGGCGGCGTGGTCTGGAAAACCCTCGGCGAGGACCCGGCGGCGGTTAACGTCTCGTCGCGCTACTCGGCACACTACGGCAATAACCGCGAAGTGCTGGGCATCAACAACATCGAACTGATCACCGACCGCTCGCTGGAGATCAACCTGCGCGAAATCACCCAGGTCAAGAAAGACTGGCCGGACCGCGCGCTGATCATCTCGCTGATGGTGCCGTGCGTGGAGGAATCGTGGAAACACATCCTGCCGCTGGTCGAAGCCTCCGGCGCTGACGGTATCGAGCTGAATTTCGGTTGCCCGCACGGTATGCCCGAGCGTGGCATGGGCGCGGCGGTGGGTCAGGTGCCGGAGTATGTCGAGCAGGTCACCCGCTGGTGCAAGACTTATTGCTCGCTGCCGGTGATCGTCAAACTGACGCCGAACATCACCGACATCCGCGTCGCCGCCCGCGCCGCGCATCGCGGTGGCGCCGATGCGGTGTCGCTGATCAATACGATCAACTCGATCACCAGTGTCGATCTGGAACACATGGT
>NZ_QAIU01000428.1:3808-17453 GCF_003061205.1 Pseudomonas sp. HMWF006 | reverse complement strand
GTGCGACCCAGGTGCTCGACGTGATGAGCCTGGTGATGAAAGCCAATCCGGTCATGCTGATCGCTACCGGTATTGCCCTGGCGGCCGGTCTGATCGTGGCTTACTGGAAACCGCTCTCGACGTTTTTCATCGGGCTCTGGCAGACCATCGCGCCGGTGGTGGTGCCGATGGCCGAGTTCTTCAGAACGATGTTCAGCTACACGCCGTTGGGGCTATTGATCAGTAACTGGGGGCCGGTCATGGCGTTTTTCTCGGCGTTGTGGGACGGCCTCAAAGCAGTTGCGGCGCCGGTGATCGAGTTCTACAAGACCGTGTTCAACTATTCGCCACAAGGGTTGATTCTGAACAACTGGGGACCGATCGTCAGTCTGTTCTCTTCGATCTGGGATTTGCTCAGGGCGGTGTCGGTCCCCGTGCAGGCGTTTCTCAAGAGCTTCTTCGACTGGTCGCCGCTTGAAGTGATTCAGGCAATCTGGGGCGGTGTGGTCAGCGTGTTCACGGCGATCTGGGATTACATCAAGCTGCCGTTCCTCGCGACCTACGCGATTATTCGTGAGCAACTGGGCTGGTCGCCGCTGGAAAAGATCATCGAGAACTGGGCCCCCGTCACGGCCTGGATTGAAAAGTGGGCGCAGAAGTTTCAGGACGCCATCGCCCCGATCAAGGCGTTTTTCAACGGTGGTTTCGGTGAATTGATTGCCGACGCCAAGGCCCGGGTGGATGTCTTCACTCAGGCTCAGCTGAAAACCAATGCTGAAGGCAAAGGCGAGCTGGCGCCGGTGTTTTTCAAGGGCAACAGCGAATCGCCCTCGATCGAATTGTCGCCTTCGGGCAGCCTGCCGGCCGCAGTGCCGGTGCCAGAGAAGCCGCTGTTGCAGGGCGGCTCACTGGTGCAAACCTCAAACACCCTGATCCAGCAAAGCGCCGCCAACAACCGGACGCAACTCGAAGGCGGCCTGACCGTGCGCTTCGAAAATGCACCGGTCGGGCTGCGCACCGATCAACCGCACACCAATCAACCGGGCCTGGCGCTGTCGTCGCGCATCGGTTATCGCTCGCTGTCCGTGGGAGGTTCCAATGAACTGGCGTGACCGTTTGTTGCCGGCATCCTTTCGCGGTGTCGGGTTCTGGATCGATCAGGCGAAAACCCCGGTCGGTCGCAAAGGTCAGTTGCACGAATATCCGCAACGCGACCTGCCGTTTTTCGAGGATCTCGGCCAGCAGGCCAAGACCCACGATCTGACGGCCTTCATCGTCGGCGCCGATTGCCTGGAGCAGCGCGACAAGCTGCTCAAGGCGCTGGAGCAGGGCAGTGGCGAGCTGGTGCACCCGTGGCTGGGGCGCCTGCAGGTCAAGGTCGGCGAATGCGACATGACCCACACCCGCCAGGACGGTGGGCTGGTCACGTTCACGCTGAAGTTCTATCCCGACCAGCCGTTGCCGTTTCCGACCGCAAGCGTCAGCTCCCAGAAAGTCCTGTTGGCCAAGGCCGACACGCTGTTGGGTTCGGCGGTGGCGCGCTTCGAACAGGCGATGACGCTGATCAAGGCAGCGCGGATCGGCATTGCCAATCTGCGTAACAGCCTGACCGGGGTCTACGAGGTGATCAAGGAACAGCTCCAGCCACTGATCGACCAGTACAAAGAGATCACTGAACTGGTCAAGGCGGTCAAGGAGCTGCCCAAGGAAGTGGCGGCAGAGTTCAAGGGCCTGCTCGGCGATATCAAGGAACTGAAAGCGTTCGCCAGGGAAGGCTACCGCGGCGTGATTGCCGACGTGTCGCAACAACTCGAAGCGATCCGCAAGGCCGATGCGCCGAAGCTCACCACCGGCAAGGACACCACGGCAGCGGCGCAAGCCATGGCCGATCTGGTGCAGGACACGATGTTGGTCAAGGTGGCGCAATGGGTAGCTTCCATGCCCGTGGCGTCGACACCGGTGAAGCTGTCATCGACACCGTCTCTGGATCATCAATCCAGGCAGCCGGTCAGCCGTCAGGAAGTACCGGTCACGGACGACATGCAGGCGTTGCGTGATGCAGTGGCAGTGGCGCTCGATCCGATGCTCGACAAGGCCGGGCCAGCGCATTTTCAAGCGATCAATGACGTGAAGGATGCCTTGAATGCGCACCTCAAGGCTGTCGCCTCGTCTGGTGTGAGACTGGTCAGCAAATCCTTCCAGGAAAGCCTGCCGGCGTTGGTGGTGGCTTACAAACAATTCACCGACGCCACGCGTGTCACTGAAGTGATCCAGCGCAATGCGGCTGCCCATCCCGGGTTCCTGTCGCCCAATGACGTGAAAGTCTCCAGGGAGTGAGCCATGAGCGAGATGGATAATCGCGTCACGCTGACCGTAGGCGATATGGAATACGGCGGCTGGAAAAGTGTTGAAATCACCGCCGATCTCGAGCGCCAGTTTCGTACGTTCAAACTCGATATCACCTGGCAATGGCCGGGCCAGACCGTGGATCAGCGCATCGCCGCCGGCGATGCCTGCGAGGTGCGCATCGGCAAGGATCTGGTCTTGACCGGGTATGTGTTCAAGGCGCCGATCCGCTATGACGGGCGGCAGATCAGTCTGAGCATCGAAGGCAGTTCCTGTACCCAGGATCTGGTGGATTGCGCCGCGATCAATCGCCCGAACCAATGGAAAAACCAGCCGATGCTGAGCATCGTCGAAGCGCTGGCGTCTTCCTATAAGGTCAATGTGGTCAGCGAGATTGCGGAGACGACGCGACTCGGCAGCTACACCATCGTGCCGGGCGAGACGGTGTTTCAATCCATCGACCGTTTGCTCTCGTTGTTTCGGGTGTTCTCCACCGATGACGCGCAAGGCCGGCTGTTGTTGGCCCGGCCTGGCAGCAGTGGCCGGGCCAGTGATGTACTGGAACTGGGCAAGAACATTTTGTCGGCCAGTGCAGCCATGGATTACAGCCAGGTGTTTTCCGAATATCGGGTGATTGGCCAACAAAAAGGCAACGATCAGAAGAGCGGGGCGGCAGTCAGCGAGATCGAGTCGATTGCCACCGATCTGGGGTACAAGCGCCGACGCGTGACGGTGATCAACGAAGGCCTGCAGATCAATCCTGACCTGTCGTTGCAACGTGCCCTCTGGGAAAGCGCCACCCGTGTCGGGCGAGCCCAGACCACGACTTATCAGGTGCAGGGTTGGCGCCAGTCCAATGGTGATTTATGGCGCCACAACACCTTGGTCCGGGTCAAGGATCCGGTACTGGGGTTTGACGGCGACATGCTGATTTCCAAAGTGACGTATTCGCTGTCGGCACAAGGTTCGGTGACCACGCTGCAAGTGGCGCCACCGCATACATTCGATCCTGATCCAACCCCACCGAAACAGGCTTGAGCCTGAACTGTTGTAAACGCCGTTGGACCCTGTGGGAGCGGGCTTGCCCGCGAAAGCGACGGTCGCCGCAACACATCTTTGCCTGACTCACCGCCAACGCGGGCAAGCCCGCTCCCACTGGGTTTGTCTGCGCCTGGCCGAGCCTTGAGGACAACATCATGAGCCTACTGACACGCCTGCTGGCGCGCGGCACCGTCGTGCTCGCCAACTCGGCATCCAAGCTGCAATCGCTGCAAATGCGCCTCACCGCCGGTGAACTGAACGACGACGTCGAGCACTTCGAACCGTACGGGTTCACCAGTCGTCCATTGGCGGGTGCCGAAGGTGTCGTCACTTTTCTTGGCGGCGACCGTTCCCATGCCATCGCGCTGGTCATCGCCGATCGGCGTTATCGCCTGCAAGCACTGGCGGCCGGCGAAGTGGCGATCTACACCGACGAGGGCGACAAAATTCACTTCAAGCGCGGGCGGATCATCGACATCGAAACCGCCACGCTGAACATCCGCGCCACGACCGCTGTGAACGTCGATACGCCGGTGATCAACCAGACCGGCAAGATCGTCTCCACCGGCGACCAGCTCGCCGGTGGCATCAGCCAGATCAAACATGTGCACGTCGACGTGCAGCCCGGCAGCGGCAAGACCGGTGCGCCGGCAGGAGGCCAGTGATGTTTGTCAGCCAGAACCTCCACGCTGCACTGACCCGTGCCGTGCTCATCAGCCTGTTCACCTGGCGCCGTGCCGCCAATGACGACGCCCTCGACGACGATGAACGCTTCGGCTGGTGGGGCGACAGTTTTCCCACCGTTGCCGATGACCGTATCGGCTCGCGGCTGTGGCTGTTGCGCCGGGTCAAGCTGAGCCGACAGACCCAGATGGACGCCGAGTTCTATGCCCGCGAAGCCCTGCAATGGCTGATCGACGACGGGCATTGCCGTGCCATCGACATCATCAGCGAACGCCTCGACGCCCAGCGCCTGAACCTGCGCACGGTCCTGACCCTGGCCGACGGCGAACGTCTGGACATCAACCCCGATAACAGTTGGCAGGTGATCTATGCCGTTTGAAACCCCTTCGCTGCCGGTGCTGATCAAACGCACCCAAAGCGACCTGGCCGGCGATTCGCTGCGCCAGTCCGATGCACAAGTGCTGGCCCGTACCCTCGGCGGCGCGGTTTATGGTCTGTACGGATATCTCGACTGGATTGCCCAACAGATCTTGCCCGACAAGGCCGATGAATCGACGCTGGAGCGCATCGCCACTTTACGTCTGAACCAGCCGCGCAAGCCTGCACAAGCGGCCACCGGCAGTGTGAGTTTTACTGCGTCTGCCGGAGCGGTGCTGGATGTCGATACATTGCTGCAGTCGAACGATGGCCGCACCTATAAAGTCACCACGGCGCGCACCACTGGCAATGGTGTCAACGGCACGACCATTGCCGCACTCGAGGCCGGTAGTCAGGGCAACGCCGACGCGGGCCTGGTGCTGACCCTGGTGCAACCGGTCCAGGGGATCACCAGCAACAGTTTCGTGGTGCGGGAGCCCGGCATGACGGGCGGTGTCGCCCGGGAAAGCCTTGAGTCCCTGCGTTCGCGGGTCATTCGCTCCTATCGCCTGATCCCCCACGGCGGCTCGGCGCAAGACTACGAAACGTGGGCGCTGGAATGCCCGGGCGTCAGCCGCGCCTGGTGCCGAGGCAACTTTCTCGGCCCGGGCACCGTCGGCGTTTTCATCATGCGCGACGACGATCCGCAACCCATTCCCAATGCCGAGCAATTGGCCGAGGTTCAGGCTTACATCGAACCGCTGCGTCCGGTAACGGCCGATGTCCGTGTGCTGGCGCCGGTGCAGGTGCTGGTCAATTACCGACTGCGCATCACCCCCGATACCAGTGCGGTGCGCGCCGCCATCGAGAACCAGTTGCGGGATCTGCACAACCGCGAAGCAGGTCTGGGTGAAACCCTGTTGCTCAGTCATATCGCCGAAGCCATCAGCAGTGCGACCGGTGAAACGGACCACACCCTGGTTTCGCCGGCGGCCAATGTGACCGCGGCCAACAATCAGTTGCTGACCTTTGGAGGTTGCGAATGGCTGTCTTGAGGGGTGTCGCGCAATACCGCAACCAGTTGCGCAGCCTGCTGCCCAGCGGTCCTGCCTGGGAGCTGGAACGCCTGCCGGAACTGGATCAGGTGCTGCAGGGCGTCGCGGCAGAACTGGCGCGGCTGGACGCACGTGCGGTCGATCTGATCAACGAGATGGATCCGGCCGGTGTCAGCGAATTGGTGCCGGACTGGGAGCGAGTCATGAACTTGCCCGATCCATGTCTGGGGGCCACGCCACTTTATGACGACCGACGTCTGGCCGTGCGCCGACGCTTGCTGGCCGTGGGCGATCAGTCGGCGGCGTACTTCGTCCAGATCGCGCGCAGTCAGGGTTATCCCGACGCGACCGTCACCGAACTGCGCGTTCCGCGCATGGGACGTTCGCGTTTCGGCCAGGCCCACTTCGGTACCTGGAAGGCGCAGTTCATGTGGATTCTCAACACCGGTGGGCGCCTGTCGCTGGGGCGCCGTTATGGCGCCAGTTACTGGGGCGAACGTTTTGGCATGAACCCGGGTTCCGCCCTGGAATGCCTGATTCACCGTAGCGCACCGGCTCATACCCAGGTGTACATCAATTATGACTAAGGAATGAATAATGGATTATCCAAAGAGTGTGCCCAGCGTCGGGCTGGTCAATGGCAAGTTTGTCGATGAAAACCCGGTAGCGGGAACGCCGGGTTCGCTGATTCCGGCAGTCTGGGGCAATTCGGTCACCGAAGAGCTGTTGGGCGTGATCAAGGGCGCAGGCCTGACGCCCGATGAAGTCGAGCTCGGCCAGTTGTTTCTGGCTGTGCGCAAGATCAGTCAGACCGGGTTGGTGGATTACGCCATGGATACCGGTACGGCCAACGCTTACCGTGCCACCTATGCGCCGGTGGTACCGAGCCTGGTGGACGGGTTGGTCTTGCGGTTCAAGGCCCTTAACACCAACACCGGTGCCAGTACCTTCTCGGCAAACGGTCTGGCGGCCAAACCCATTGTGGGCGTTGACCACAACGCTGTGCAGGAAGGCGAAATCACTGCCGCCGGTGATGTCTGGGTACAGTGGAACAGCTCGATTGCCGGTGGCGTCTGGGTGATGATTGCCAGCACCGGGATGGTCAAACAGACCGGCAGTGACATCGGCGACATCAAGACTGTGGCCACGGCGGACGCCCCCAAGGGCTGGCTGAAATGTAACGGCGCTGTGGTTTCCCGTACGCAATATGCGGGACTGTTCGCTGCGATCGGCACGCGCTTCGGTGTGGGTGATGGCAGCACGACGTTTGCCCTCCCGGATCTGCGTGGCGAGTTCGTTCGCGGCTGGGACGATGGCCGCAAGGTCGACAATGCCCGGGCGCTGGGCAGCACCCAGGCAGGGCAGAATGCCTCGCACACCCACGCAGCTTCTGCCGCCGCGGCAGGCAGCCACACTCACGGTGCCTCTGCCGCCGTTGCCGGTAACCATAGCCACGGCGGTTTCACCAACGAGTTCGGGGAACACCAGCACGGCATTCTGGCGTCCGGTAACAACACCTCCTACGGCCGCCAGGGTACAGGCAGCGGTCCTGGCGACTATGCAGCCGTTACTTCAGTGGCCGGCAATCACGCGCACGGTCTCTATATCATTGCGGCCGGCGATCACGCCCATACGATCACGGTGAACGCCGTGGGCGATCACACTCACGCCGTATCAGTGGCTGCGGACGGCGGCAACGAGGCGCGGCCTCGTAACGTCGCCTTGTTGTACGTCATCAAGTACTGAGACCCGGCCCCGCAAATGTGCCCGTGCATGCCTGCGGGGCGCGGTTTTTTTCTTTTCACATTGACCGGAGCGAGTGATGGATTTGACCGATCAACAACTGCTCAAGATATTCCCCAACGCCCGCAGCCAAGCGGGCGTTTTTGTTTCTGCGCTCAACGCCGCCATGGCCCGGCGTCACATCGACAGCCCCAAACGCATCGCCGCGTTCCTCGCGCAGGTCGGCCATGAATCGGGGCAATTGCAGTACGTGCGCGAGTTGGGCAACAACCAATACCTGAGCAAATATGACACCGGCACGCTGGCCTTGCGTCTGGGCAACACGCCTGAGGCTGACGGCGACGGGCAAAGGTACCGTGGTCGCGGACTGATCCAGATCACCGGGCGCAGCAACTACCGCCAATGCAGCCTCGGACTGTTCGGCGATGAGCGCTTGCTGTCGTTGCCCGAATTGCTCGAACAACCGCAATGGGCAGCCGAATCCGCGGCGTGGTTCTGGGAACTGAACGGCCTGAACGAACTGGCCGATCGCGATCAGTTCAACAGCATCACTCGCCGAATCAACGGCGGGTTGAATGGCCTGCAGGATCGCCTCGACATCTGGGCGCGGGCCAGGGCGGTGCTATGCCAATCCCCTTGCGAATGATCGGCGTTCTGTTGCTGGCCGCTGGCGCGTTTGCTGCGGCCTGGCAATTTCAGGACTGGCGTTACGGGCGACAATTGGCCGAGCAGGCGCGATTAAACACTGAGACCCTCAATCAACTGACGTTGACGGCTGCCACCGCGCAGCAGGCCGAGCAGGATAAACGTCTGGCCCTCGAGCAACGCCTCGCGGCCAGTGAACAAACCCACTATCGAGCGCTGAGCGATGCCCAACGTGATCAGGATCGCCTGCGCGATCGTCTTGCCACTGCTGATGTGCGCCTGTCAGTCCTTCTCGACGCCAGCGACGTTGCCAAAGGCTGCAACCTGCCAGCCGCCGCCAGCGCCGGCGGCGTGGATCATGCAACCGTACGCGCCCGACTTGACCCGGCGCATGCTCAACGAATTATCGCCATCACCGACACCGGCGACCGCGGACTGATTGCCTTGCAGGCGTGTCAGGCCTATGTCAGAGCGCTGGCGCCCGCACATTTTGAATGAGTCTGTGTATTGAAAGCGCAACCGGCTCGTGTACGGTGGTAGGCATTCCACCCGATCCGGAGCGCGCCGTGAAAGACCTCACTCAACTGGCTGCCGAACTTGGCCGACGCCTGCAATTGCTCAACGCCCACGTCACCACCGCCGAGTCCTGCACCGGCGGCGGTATTGCCGAGGCGATCACCCGCATTCCGGGGAGTTCGGCATGGTTCGAGGCCGGCTACGTGACGTACTCCAACCGACAGAAAACCCAGCAACTGAATGTGCCCGCCGAATTGTTCGGTACGGTGGGCGCGGTCAGTCGCGAAGTAGTCGAGGCGATGGTGCGCGGCGCTCAGAAACACAGCCGGGCGCGGTTTGCCGTGGCGGTCAGCGGGATTGCCGGCCCGGACGGCGGCTCGCCGAACAAACCGGTGGGTACCGTATGGCTGGCCTTTGGTGTCGGCGATGCGCTGAGCAGCGAAGTTCAGCACTTCCCCGGCAACCGCGACGAGGTTCGCCGACAAACGGTGAAGGCCGCGCTAGAGGGGCTCCTGCGACTAGCGGCACGAGAAATCGAAAATCAGGGGTAGGCGATCCGCGAACGCTGTGGAATAATACTGGCTACTTATACAGGTGTTGGCCGTCAGGCCTTATTGATTACGTGAGGACTTTAATGGACGACAACAAGAAGAAAGCCTTGGCTGCGGCCCTGGGTCAGATCGAACGTCAATTCGGCAAGGGTGCCGTAATGCGTATGGGCGATCAGGACCGTCAGGCGATCCCGGCCATTTCCACTGGCTCTCTGGGTCTGGACATCGCACTCGGCATCGGCGGTCTGCCAAAAGGCCGTATCGTTGAAATCTACGGTCCTGAATCTTCCGGTAAAACCACACTGACGCTGTCCGTGATCGCCCAGGCGCAAAAAGCCGGCGCGACCTGCGCATTCGTCGACGCCGAACACGCCCTCGACCCTGAGTACGCTGGCAAGCTGGGCGTCAATGTCGATGACCTGCTGGTGTCTCAGCCGGACACCGGCGAACAGGCCCTGGAAATCACCGACATGCTGGTGCGCTCCAACGCCGTTGACGTGATCATCGTCGACTCCGTGGCAGCCCTGGTACCGAAGGCTGAAATCGAAGGCGAAATGGGCGACATGCATGTGGGCCTGCAAGCCCGCCTGATGTCCCAGGCGCTGCGTAAAATCACCGGTAACATCAAGAACGCCAACTGCCTGGTGATCTTCATCAACCAGATCCGCATGAAGATCGGCGTGATGTTCGGCAGCCCGGAAACCACTACCGGTGGTAACGCGCTGAAGTTTTATGCCTCGGTTCGTCTCGACATCCGCCGTACCGGCGCGGTGAAGGAAGGCGACGAAGTGGTCGGCAGCGAAACCCGCGTCAAGGTTGTGAAGAACAAGGTCGCTTCGCCGTTCCGTCAGGCCGAGTTCCAGATTCTCTACGGCAAGGGTATCTACCTCAACGGCGAGATGATCGACCTGGGCGTGCTGCACGGTTTCGTCGAGAAGTCCGGCGCCTGGTATGCGTATGAAGGCACCAAGATCGGTCAGGGCAAGGCCAACTCGGCCAAGTTCCTGGCGGACAACCCGGAAGTCGCCGCCAAGCTCGAAAAGCAACTGCGTGACAAACTGCTGTCGCCAGCCGTGATCGCCGATTCCAAGGCCTCTGCAGTCAAAGAGACTGAAGACGACCTGGCTGACGCTGATATCTGATTGCAGCGATGACCACCGCCGTACTTGATACCCTCGTCGCGGTGCGGCGAACCGCCATGGACCTGCTCGCACGTCGCGAGCATGGTCGAGTCGAGTTGACGCGCAAACTGCGCCAGCGCGGCGCTGAGGCGCAGATGATCGAAACAGCCCTCGACCGTTTGACGGAAGAGGGGCTGCTGTCCGAAGCCCGTTACCTTGAAAGCTTTGTTTCCTACCGTGCCCGTTCCGGCTATGGCCCTCTGCGAATTCGTGAAGAGTTGAGCCAGCGTGGCTTGCAACGTGCCGATATCGAAGTCGCCCTGCGCGAGAGCGGTATCAGTTGGCAGGAGCAACTTCAGGAAACGTGGCAGCGAAAGTTCTCCGGGCAGCTCCCCAACGATGCCAAGGAACGGGCCAGACAGGGCCGTTTTCTAGCTTATCGGGGGTTTTCGATGGAGATGATCAACCGCTTGTTCAGCGGCAGGCACATGGACGATTAACACGGTTAAATAAAAAGCGGCCCGCTATGGAAATAGCGGGCCGCTTTTTTTTTTGCCTTCAAATAACCTTCGACGGTTCGCGACTGCGTTGCGCGATTTGTGGTGCGGACTGTGCCCAGTTTTCCGGCAGGTTGATGTAGTCCACCAACGCACGCAAACGTCCGTGATTGCGGGCGTTGAAGGCAAAGGCAAGCCGCACCAGATGACTGAACTGTACTTCATCGTGTTCTTCGCCGCTGTAGGCGTGTTGATGAAACTGGTCGCTCAGGCACAAATCGGCGAAGGCTGACTGCATGTGCTCAAGCGCCTGATCGCTGAGCTTGTGATTCATGCGAATCACGAACTGACGCTTGAGCCAGCGGCTGGAGTGGAAGTTGCTGTAAAACTGATTGATCTCTTCAACTGCTTCTTCGACGCTGTAGACCAGACGCATCAGCTTCATGTCGGTGGGCAGGATGTAGTGGTTGTCCTCCAGTTGCTGGCGGATAAAGTCCATCGCGCCCTGCCAGAACGTGCCGCCCGGTGTGTCCAGCAAGACCACCGGGACCAGCGGGCTCTTGCCTGTCTGGATCAGTGTCAGTACTTCCAGTGCTTCATCCAGCGTGCCGAAGCCACCCGGGCACAGCACCAGCGCGTCGGCTTCCTTGACGAAAAACAGCTTGCGGGTGAAGAAAAAGTGGAACGGCAGCAGATTGTCGGTGCCGTTGACGGTGGGGTTGGCATGCTGCTCGAAGGGCAGGGTGATGTTGAAACCGAGGCTGTGATCACGGCCGGCCCCTTCATGCGCGGCCGCCATGATGCCGCCCCCGGCCCCGGTGATGACCATCATGTTCGAGCGAACCAGGGCGGCGCCGAGTTCTCGTGCCATGGCGTACAGGGGATGTTCGACTGGCGTGCGCGCCGAGCCGAACACCGTGACTTTGCGTCGTCCCTTGAACTGTTCCATCACCCGAAACGCCTGCTCCAGTTCACGCAGGGCTTGCAGGGTGATTTTGGCGTTCCAGCGGTTGTGGTCTTCCTGGGCCATGCGCAGCACGGTCAGGATCATGTCGCGGTAGATGGGAATGTTCGGGCTGTTGGGGGAAACACGGTTGAGTTGTTCTTCGACCTTGCTGATGAGGTCGGGGCCGTTTTCCTGAAAATGACGACTGAGCAGGTCATTCGGTTGGTAAGGCATTCAACGTCTCCTTATGCACAGAGCGAGTGGCCCTGACATGCGGCGTCAGTGCCGCGCTGCAATAACACTTCCGATCGGCAGGTCCTTGGCCGCCGTTTGCACGTGATCGGGAATACTCTGAATCTAGACCCTTGCGAGCATTTACGCTGACTTGATCATTGCGCCGCAACGTTGTGCCTGGCAACCGCTAATGGAGGTAGGACCGATCTCGTCACCGCTCGTCCGAACGTACGCCGGCGGCCAAACGCTCTGATTAACTAACTTAAAGGCGCCGTACGACAACTTTGCGTCACGACCGTACGCAAGGTGCACGCTATTCAAGGATTAGCGGTTGGCAAGGAGGCGGGACACATGGCCAGAGTGATTCTGGAGATTGATGCGCAGTTGTATCGGATGTTGAAGGCATCGGCCGAGGCCAATCAAATCAGTCTCGAAGAGGAGTGCTGCCGCAGACTGGCAGGCGGGGAGCGTCGTTCACGCTATTTACAGGCCTTGCTGGCCGAACTGCGCGCCGAGGATGAACAGCGGCGCGCCAATTCACGATGATTACTTCTTCTTCGCCGGGGCCGCTTTCGGGCAATCCGATTCCTGATAGCTCGCGGAGCCGATCGCCTTGTTGGTTTTCACTTCCGTGAAGTCGTAACGCATGATCGCGCCCTTGGCCATCAGTTTGCGGTACGACGGGTTGTTGCACACCGAGGCGCCCAACTGGAAATACACGGCTTTGGGGTCGGCGCGCATTTTGTCGGCGTGGCTTTGTTGCACGCTCAGGTGGTTGATCAGTTGCGTGCCTTCGACGGTGTAGCCTTGATCGAGAATGTCTTCATTGATGGCCCGTGGCGTGCCGACGCTGCTTTGGGCGGCGACGTTGCGCAGCTCTCTGTTCAGATTCTGCTCACTCAAGGATGCCGCTTGAGCGGTGAAGGACGACGCCAGCAGAATGGCAGCGGTGGGAACGATTAGGCGCAGCATGAAACTCTCCTGATTCGGTGACTGGTGGTTCGACCAGCCAAGGGGCTGTGCGTTCAGTGGCGGCGAATTATAGGGGAGCCGGTCTGGACGGTACAGGCTTGTGCCCGTCGCTCTGGTAAACTGCCGGCCTTTATTGCCTTGCCGAGTGCTGTTCGTGTCGAGTTTTCCTGTCTGTCGGCGTTGCCTGCGATGAATCACGCCCCCAACGCCGTAGCCCGCCTGCGCGATCAGCGCGAGGATGAGGGCATCAAACCGATTCAGGCCCGTGGCTTTCGTTCCGAACGTTGCCGCGATTGTCGGGTGATCAGCAGCCATTGCCTGTGTGCCTGGCGGCCAAGTGTAGAAACGCGCTCTGGCGTGTGCCTGATCATGACCGGCAAGGAAGTGTTCAAACCGAGCAACACCGGTTGGCTGATTGCCGATGTGGTGCGGGACAACCATGCATTCATCTGGTCGCGCACCGAGCCCGACCCGCAGATGCTGGCGCTGCTCAACGACCCGCAATGGCAGCCGTATCTGGTGTTCCCCGGCGAGTACGTCGAACCGTCGCGGGTGACCAACGCCGTTGCCGCCGATAGTCATAAGCGCCCGCTGTTCATCTTGCTCGACGCAACGTGGACCGAAGCGCGCAAGATGTTTCGCAAGAGCCCGTATTTCGACCGTTTGCCGATCCTGAGCCTGCTGCCCGACAAACTGTCGCGCTACCGCTTGCGCCGTTCGACCCGCAGCGAGCATCTGTGCACCGCCGAAGTGGCAGCGTTGTGCCTGGAACTGGCGGGCGACAGCGACGCCGCCTCGGCGCTGGATGCCTATTTCGACGTGTTCAGCCAGCATTATCTGGGCGCCAAACAGCAACGGGACGTCAACGAGTCGACGCCGGCCCATGCCGAGTTGCGACCCTTTATACGAAAGCCGCAAGCGGTGTTGGCCCAATAGTGGCCCATACTGTACAGCGCAG